>NZ_BAABBA010000026.1:0-60145 GCF_039537705.1 Georgenia daeguensis | reverse complement strand
GTCGGCGGCCCGCGTCGGCGGCCCGCGTCGGCGGGTGACCCACGACCCCACGCGACCCGCGGCCCGCCCGCGACGCCGCCGGCCCGGCGCCGCCGGCCCCCTCCCGGCCCTTGTCCGCGTGGGTGGTCACTCCTACTATTTCGGCATGCCGAAACTTTTGGTTCGGGGCCGCCGACAGGCGGTGGTGGCCGCGATGGTGGCGGGCGCGTGGGCGCTCGCGGCGTGCTCGGCGGCCGACGGCGGCGGCGGACGGGGGTACGGCGTCGGGGAGCTCGGCTCTGACGGCGACGGCGGCTCCGCCGTCGGGCAGGAGAACGGCCGCGCCGGCGAGGCGGAACGCGCGGGCGAGGAGGACGCTGCAGGCGGTGCCGACGACCGGCCGCTGGTCCTCACGACGTTCACGGTGCTGGCGGACATGGCGCGCAACGTCGGTGGCGAGCACGTGCGGGTGGAGTCGGTGACAGACGTCGGCGCGGAGATCCACGGCTACGAGCCGACGCCGGAGGACCTCACGCGCGGCCAGGGCGCCGACCTCGTGCTCGACAACGGGCTCGGGCTCGAGGCGTGGTTCGACCAGTTCATGGCGGACGTCGACGCCGGCCACGTGGTGCTCAGCGAGGGCGTGGAGCCGATCCCGATCGCCGGGCGGGAGGACGCGACGAACCCGCACGCGTGGATGTCGCCCTCGGCGGGGCAGGTCTACGTGGGGAACATCGTCGACGCGCTCGGCGACCTCGACCCCGCGCACGCCCAGGACTACGCGGCGAACGGGGAACGGTACGCGGCCGAGCTGGAGGAGGTGCGCCAGGGGCTCGTGGCCGCGCTGGGGACGCTGCCCGAGGAGCGCCGCGTGCTCGTGACCTGCGAGGGGGCCTTCTCCTACCTCGCCCGCGACGCCGGTCTGCGGGAGGCCTACCTCTGGCCGGTCAACGCCGAGCGGCAGTCCACGCCGCGGCAGGTCGCCGCCGTGATCGACCGGGTGCGCGAGGACGACGTGCCGGCGGTGTTCTGCGAGTCCACCGTCAACGCGGACGCCCAGCTGCAGGTGGCCGCGGAGACGGGGGCCCGCTACGGCGGGACGCTGTACGTCGACTCCCTCTCACGGCCGGACGGGCCGGTGCCCACCTACCTGGACCTGCTGCGCCACGACGCCGCGACCATCGTCGCCGGGCTCACCGGGGAGGGACGGCCGTGACCGTCGACTCCCGCCCCGCCGCCCCTGCCCTGGAGGTTCGGGACCTCACCGTGCGCTACGGCGCGGTGACCGCGCTCGACGGCGCCACCTTCACCCTCCGGACCGGACGCGTCACCGGGCTGGTGGGCATGAACGGCTCCGGCAAGTCCACGCTCTTCAAGGCCGTCATGGGGCTCGTGCGGCCCGCCGCCGGCCACGTCCGCGTGCAGGGCCTGAGCACCGAGCAGGCGCGCCGCCGCGGCGTCGTGGCGTACGTCCCGCAGACGGAGGACGTCGACTGGACCTTCCCGGTCCCGGTGCGGGACGTCGTCCTCATGGGGCGCTACGGCCGCCTGGGCCCGGCACGCCGCCCCCGGCGGGCCGACCACGACGCCGTCGACGCCGCCCTGGACCGCGTGGACCTGGCCGACCTCGCCGACCGGCAGATCGGGGCCCTGTCCGGCGGGCAGCGCAAGCGTGCCTTCGTCGCCCGCGGTCTCGCGCAGGAGGCCGGCGTGCTGCTCCTTGACGAGCCCTTCGCCGGCGTGGACCGGCGCACCGAGGCGACCCTGACCCTGCTGCTGCGCGACCTCGCCGCCGACGGGCGCACCGTCCTGGTCTCCACCCACGACCTGGCGCGCCTCGAGGAGCTGTGCGACGACGCCGTCCTGCTGCACCGCCGCGTCCTCCTGCACGCCCCGCCCGACGAGGTCCTCCGGCCGGACAACCTGGCCCGCGCGTTCGGCGTCGACCCGGCGGAGGCGACGCCGTGATCGAGCTCCTCGCCGAGCCCCTGGCCTACGGGTTCATGCAGCGGGCGTTCGTCGTCTCGCTCGTCGCCGCCGTGGTGTGCGGCGTGCTGAGCTGCTGGCTGGTCCTCATCGGCTGGTCGCTCATGGGCGACGCCGTCTCCCACGCCGTCCTGCCCGGCGTGGTGCTCGCCTACCTGCTGGGCGCGCCGTTCGCCGTCGGCGCGCTCGTCTTCGGCCTCCTCGCCGTCGGGCTGATCGGGGTGGTGCGGGACCGGTCGGTGCTCCGGGAGGACGCCGCCATCGGCGTCGTCTTCACCGTGCTGTTCGCCCTGGGGCTGGTGCTGGTCTCGGTCGTGCCGAGCCAGACCGACCTCAACCACATCCTGTTCGGCAACCTCCTCGGCGTCTCGACGGCGGACCTCGTCCAGGTCCTCGCGCTCGGCGCGCTCACCCTCGCGGTGCTCGTGCTCAAGCGGCGTGACCTCACCCTCTACGCCTTCGACCCCACCCACGCCCAGGCCATCGGCCTGAGTCCGCGCCGCCTCGGGGCGATGCTCCTGGCCCTGCTCGCCCTGACCGTCGTCGTCGCCCTGCAGGCCGTCGGCGTGGTGCTCGTGGTGGCGATGCTCATCGTCCCCGGCGCCACTGCTCGCCTGCTGACCGACCGGATCTCGCGCATGCTCGTGATCGCCCCGGCGCTCGCGGCGGCGTGCGCCGTCGCCGGCATCTACGCCAGCTACTACCTCGACACCGCCTCCGGGCCGATGGTTGTGCTGGCGCAGGGGACGGCGTTCGCCGTGGCCTACCTCCTCGCCCCGCGCGCCGGCCTGCTCCGCAGACGGCCGCCCGCCCCGGCTCGCGTAGCCTGAGCGCCGTGATCGAGGAGCTGACCGCCGCCAACCAGGACTATCTCAAGGTCATCTGGTCGGTGCAGGAGTGGTCGGACGACCCGGTCACCACCACGCTGCTCGCCCGGCGGATGGGGTTCTCGCCGTCGACCGTCTCCGAGGCGGTCAAGAAGCTCACGGCGCAGGGCCTGCTCCGGCACGCCCGCTACGGCGCGATCGAGCTCACCGAGCAGGGGCGGCGCGCGGCGCTCGCCGTCGTCCGCCGGCACCGGATCCTCGAGACGTTCCTCGTGGCCGAGCTGGGCTACGGCTGGGACGAGGTCCACGACGAGGCCGAGGTGCTCGAGCACGCCGTGTCCGACCGGCTGGTCGACGCCCTGGACGCCCGGCTGGGGCACCCGGACCGGGACCCGCACGGTGACCCGATCCCGGGCCCCGACGGCGCGGTGCCCAGCCCGCCGGCCGGCCAGCTCCACCTCGTGCCGGGGGGCGCGCGGGTGCGCGTCGCCCGGATCTCGGACAACGACCCGCAGGTGCTGCGCTACTTCGACGACCTGGGTGTCGCCCTGGACACCGAGCTGCACGTGGTGGACCGGCGGGACTTCGCCGGCACGCTGACCCTCCGGATCGCCGGACGCCCGGGCCCCGTCGAGGTGGGGCTGACGGCGGCCGAGTCGGTGTGGGTCGTGCGGGACTGAGCCCCGGCGCTCGACACCGGGCCGCCGCCCGGCTCCCCGGGGTCGCCGCCCGGCTCCCCGGGGTCGCGCACGGCGCCCGGGAGGGCGCTCAGCTCTCGCGGCCGTTGAAGGTCTCCATCGAGCGGTGGACCCCGAACGCCGAGGCCATCGCGTCCCAGGCGCGCGAGGGGAGCAGGCCGCGGGCCGCGCGGGCGACGAGGACCGTGGGCGGGGTGATGATGTGCGCGCGTCCGGCGAGCATGGCCCGCCACGCCTGGTCCACGGCCCGCTCCGGGGTGAGCACGGGCGTCAGCGCCACCGCCCGGGTGCCCGTGAACATCTCGGTCGCCACGTAGGACGGGCTGAACGTGGTGACCGCCACGTGGTGGTGACCTGCCTGGGCGAGCTCGAGGCGGAGGGTGTCGGACCAGCTGAGCAGCGCCGCCTTCGACGCGGCGTAGACGGACATGCGCGGGTTCGGCACGATACCGGCGGCCGAGGCGACGTTGAGGACCCGCTTGGGGCGCCCGCCGTCGGCGATCATCGCCGGCAGCAGGTGGCCGACCAGGCGCATCGGCGCGAGGGTGTTGACCCGCAGCGTGCGGACGGTGTCGTCGGGCGTGAGCTCCCAGAAGAAGGCGTTGCCGGTGATCACACCGGCGTTGTTGACGAGCACGTCCGGCACGACGCCGTCCGCGAGGAGCCCTGCGGCGGCGTCGTCGACCTGCGTCGGTTCGGTGAGGTCGACGACGTCGGTGCGGATCCGCAGGCCCGGCCGGGCGAGGGCCTCCGACGTCCGCGCGAGGGCGTCCGGGTCCCTGCCCCACAGGATCAGCTCGGCGGCGCCCTCGTCGGCGGCGCGCTCGGCGAAGAGACGGCCCATGCCGCGGGTGGCGCCGGTGATCAGGACTCGGGCGTGACGGACGGAACGGCTCACTGATGCTCCTCGAGGTCGGGCGGGAAAGTCAGATCCAGCTCGGCAGCCACATGTGCCAGCGCCAGAAGTCGTAGGAGACCGTCGCGCCGGTCCAGATCGGCCACCAGAAGACCGCAGCTGCCACCGCCAGGCCGACGACGACGCCCAGCACCGCCCAGGAGCGTGCGGTCAGCCGGACGGTGCCGTCGTCGGTGAGCAGCAGCGCGAGGCGCGAGGGCCGGGCCGGCGGCTCCGCCGTCGTCGCGGGGCCCGCGTCGGCCGTCGTTCCGGGGAGCGCGTCGGCCGTCGTTCCGGGGAGCGCGTCGGCCGTCGTTCCGGGGACCGCGTTCGCCGTCGTGCCGGGGAGCGCGTCCGCCGTCGTGCTGACCCCTGGGTCGCGGCGGGGCGGGCGAAGGAGGCCCGTGACCCAGCCGAGCACGAAGGTTAGGCACAGCACCACGTAGGGCACGAAGGCCACGGCGTAGAACGTGAAGATCGTGCGGTGCGCGTAGGCGAACCACGGCAGGTACATGGCCGCGTAGCCGGCGAGGATCGCCCAGGCGCGCCAGTCGCGGCGCCGCACGGCCGCGTGGACGAGGACCACCAGCGCGAGCGCGCCGAGCCACCACACCACGGGGTTGCCGAGCGAGGTGATCGCCTGCACGCACCGCTCCGCGCCGCAGGCCTCCGGCGGCGGAGCGGGGTCGGGCCAGAAGAACGAGGTCGGCCGCCACTGGATGATCCAGCCCGCCGGGTGCGCGGCGTAGGAGTGCTCGGGGGTGAGGTTGTTGTGGAAGTCCCACATCACGAGGTGGTACTCCCACCAGGAGTTGAGCGTGTCCGGCAGCCAGGAGCGGGGCACCGGCTCGCCGCCGGCGCGCAGGTCCGCGGCCCACTGCCGGCGGTAGGAGTCGGCGTGCGTGAACCAGGAGAACCAGGTCGCCACGTAGGTCAGCGCCGCCGTCGGGACGAGGGCGAGGAAGGCCGGGACGCCCCCGCGCAGCACACCCCCGGCCAGCCAGGAGCGGGCCCCGACGGCCCGGCGTGCGCACGTGTCCCAGACGAACACCATGACACCGAACACCGCGACGGCGTAGATGCCGGACCACTTGACCCCGCAGGCCAGGCCGAGCGCGACGCCGGCCCCCACGAGCCACCACCGCGGCCCCACCCGCGGGGCGAACCGCTCCGGCAGCGCCGCCCGGCCGCCGGCCCTTTCCTCCTCGACGGCGAGCACCGCCGCGGTCCGGCGGGCGAGGACCGCGCGGGTGGCCTCTCGGTCCTTCAGGACGAACCAGAATCCGACAAGTACCCAGAACATGAGGAAGATGTCGAGCAGGGAGGTGCGCGACTCCGTCAGGTGCATCCCGTCGATCGCGAGCAGCAGCCCGGCGACCGTCCCGAGCAGCGCCGAGCCGAACATCCGGGTGGCGAGGCGGGCGAGGAGCAGCACCGAGACCGTTCCGACGACCGCGGCCCCGAAGCGCCAGCCCGCCCCGTTGTCGGCGCCGAAGAGCCGCAGGCCGACGGCGATCATCCACTTCCCGACCGACGGATGGACGACGTAGTCGGCCTTGGTGGACAGGTCGGAGAAGTCCCCCTGGACGAAGCGGTCGTTGGCGTCGTCGGCGGGCCAGTCACCCTCGTAGCCGAGGGTCAGCATCGAGTACGCCTGCTTGACGTAGTACGTCTCGTCGAAGATCAGGCGCGTCGGATGGTTGAGGTTGACCAGGCGCATCACCGCGGCCAGGGCTGTGACCACGAGAGGGCCGAGCCAGCCCCAGAGGCGGGCGGTGGGGTCGAGCCGGTCACCCAGCGATCGCAGTCCCAGGCGACCCCGGAGGTCGTCCTCGATCTCGACGGCGGACCTGGGGTGTGCGGCGACGGCGGGCTCCGCGGTGCCCGAGCGGCGCTCGCGGAAGCCGCGGCGCATGACCGTGCGGGCGAGGCGCTGGCGGTCGTCGTCGGTGAGGTGCTCGCCCTCGCGCCGGGAGGGGAACGGTGCCGGCCCGGCGAAGATCGGGGGGTGCGGCGCTGGTTCGCCGCGGTCGTGCGCCGCATCGGGGCTGCCCAGCGCCACGCGCGTCGACTCGTCCGACTCGGTGCTCCCGCCCAGGTGGGGCGTCCGGTCAGGCGTGGTCACCCGGCGAGTGTAGGGCGATGGGGGAGACTGGGAGCGTGAGTGAAGCCGCCGTCCCCGACCGCGCCGCGGCGACCCCCGACGAGGCGCGCGGGGCGACGCCCGCCGTGGAGCCGGGCGCGATGTCCGCCGTCGAGCAGGGTCAGGCGTCCGCCCTGGAGCCTTGGGCGGTGTCCGCCATGGACTCCGGCACGGCGTCCGCCATGGAGCCGGGCGTCATCGTTCTCGCCGCCACGCCCATCGGTGACGCGGCGGACGCCCCTCCCCGGCTCCGGCGTGCCCTGTCCGAGGCTGACGTCGTCGCCGCGGAGGACACGCGACGGCTGCGTGCGCTTGCGGGCCGGCTCGGGGTGCAGGTGACGGGGCGCGTGCTGAGCTACCAGGAGCACAACGAGAGCCAGCGGGCCCCGGAGCTCGTCCGTGCGGCGCAGGAGGGTGCGCGCGTGCTCGTCGTCTCCGACGCCGGGATGCCCTCCGTCTCCGACCCCGGTTACCGGCTCGTGAAGGTCGCCGCGGACGCCGGGGTGCGGGTCCGCGTCGCGCCCGGGCCGTCCGCGGTCCTGACGGCGCTCGCGATCTCCGGGTTGGCGACGGACCGGTTCTGCTTCGAGGGCTTCGTGCCGCGCAAGGCGGGGGATCGATCCCGGGCGCTGCGTGCGCTCGCGACGGAGCCGCGCACGATGGTGTTCTTCGAGTCCCCGCACCGCCTCGCCGGCACGCTCGCGGACATGGCGGCGATCTTCGGCGCCGACCGGCCGGCCGCGGTGTGCCGGGAGCTGACGAAGACCTATGAAGAGGTCCGCCGGGAGCCACTGGGCAGCCTCGCCACCTGGGCAGAGGGCGGTGTCCGGGGGGAGATCACCCTCGTGGTGGCAGGGGCGGAGCCCGCTGTACCCGAGGTGGCCGACCACGTCGGACGTGTCCTGGCGCTCAGCGACGCCGGAGCGCGGCTCAAGGACGCCGCGGCGACCGTGGCGCAGGAGACCGGGCTCGGCAAGCGCGAGCTGTACGAGGCCGCCCTGGAGGCGCGGCGCTGAGGAGGTCCGACGCTGGCCCGGCCGAGGCTCTCTCGCCGCATCGGCCTCGCCGAGGCTGTCTCTCCCGCGCCGACCTCACTGTGACCAGCCTGTATCCACAGACGTGCGCTGTGTCGGTCTCTCCCCAGTCCGCGCCACGCCGCAGGTCGATGTCGGCGCCGTGTCCTACGTTCGAACACATGGACGAAGATGTCGGAGGGTTCGATGACGAGTTCGAGGATCCAGGAGCGGAGGGGGTGGCCGTCGGACCGCCGCCCGACCGATGCCTGTGGTGCCGCCTGGGTGCGGGCTGTGCCCGGCATGGCCGCGTCGCCGCAATGCCGGAGGGGCCGGTGGGTGCAGCGCTGAGCCGGGAGGAGGAGACTGCCGGGCTGCTCGCAGAAGCGATGCCGGACGGGGAGCTGCTCGACCTGCTGCTGGCCGTGGAACCCGACGAGGTCGACGACTATGCGGCGGTGGAGGTCGTCGCCGCGTTCAAGCGGCTCGAGGCCGCCGCCGCGGCAGGTGCCGCTCGAGCAGCCGCGGCACTGGCGGGGCGGGACTCGATGCACGGGCAGCTGCCGACGCGTCGGGCCGTGCGCGAGCTTGACTTCGCCGCGGACGAGCTGGCGATGCGGCTGGGAATGACCCGGAGCGAGGCGCGCAAGGTGGTGGACCTGGGCGAGGCGTTCACGGGGGTGCTGGCGGAGACTGGAGAGGCGTTGGCGCGCGGAGAGATCGACGCGCGCAAGGCAGGCATCATCGTCTCCGCGCTCTCCGGCCGGGCGGGTCCGGTCGCGTGGGGCGTGCAGGCCGCGGTGCTGCCCGGGGCCGGTCGCCGGACCCATCCCCAGCTCCAGCGTGACATCAACAAGGCGCTGGTCCAGTCCGGACCCGAGGACGCCCACGACCGTGGGCAGCGGGCTGCGAGGGAGCGGCACGTCACGCACCTGGAGCCCGGGCTGGACGGAATGGCGTCGCTGCGGGTTGTGGCCCCTGCGCACGAGCTGGTCGTGGTCGACGCCGCCCTGCAGGCCGCGGCGATCGGGGCACGGGCGGCGGGGGATGCCCGGTCCACGGACCAGCTGCGCGCGGACGCGCTGGTCGCCATGTCAGCCGCTGCCCTGGCCGCCGGGCGCATCGGCCCCGCCCCGGGGCCCTCGGGCCCCACCGGCGCGTTCGACCTGTCTGACCGGATCAAGATCACGGTGACCGTGCCGCTGTCGGTGGCCCTGCCCGCGGACCTCGACCACACCGGGCTCAAGACCACCTGTTGCGGCGCCACCACGGGCGCCATGGCTCTCGCGGGCGCCACCACGCAGGCCCGCGCCGTCGGTGACGAGACCCGGGGAGCTGGTGCGGAACCGAGCGGGTCAGGAGCGGGTCCGGGAGCGGGGCCCTCCCGGGCGCGGGTGCCGAGCCCGATGGACACCTACGGGGACGAGCCGGACGGGCCAGTCGCCATGATGGACGGTGTTGGCGCGATCACCCCGGAGGTCGCGCGCGCTCTGGCGGCGGGCGGCACCTGGCGGCGGGTCGTGCTCGATCCGTTCTCCGGGACCGTCCTGGATGTCGGTCGCACCTCGTACCGTCCACCGGCGGACCTGGCTCGCCTGGTCCGCGAGCGCGACGGCACCTGCGTCGCCCCGGGCTGCGCCGTCCCGGCCACGTCCTGCCAGCTCGACCACACGCTGTCCTGGGCCAACGGCGGACCGACCGCCGAGTGGAACCTCGGACCGCTGTGCGAGCGCGACCACCCGCTGAAGTCGTGCGGCGCCTTCGCAGTCGAGCAACCCGTGCCCGGGGAGTTCCTCTGGACCACACCCAGTGGTCACCGGTACCGCCGCACCCCCGACGGGCGCGTCACCACCCTGCCGCGCGAAGGATGGGAGGCAGACCCCGAACCACCGTTCTGAAGGGGAACGGACTGCCGCGGACGGGACTGTCGGCCAGAGGATTGTCCCGGACCGGACCGTCGGCCAAAGGATTGTCCCGGACCGGACCGTCGGTGACAGGGATACGGCGGAGGCCCACGGCGAGCCGTGGATCCAGGAGCACTGGTCAGGATCCGGGAGCGAGCCCTGACTTCTCCAGGGCGACGCCCGCGGCGGCCAGCTGCTGCCGCGCGAGCGCGCCGAGCTCGGGACTGACCGGGACCGTGAGGTCCGTGAGGACGCGGGTCTGCAGGCCCAGCTTCTTGGCGTCCAGCGCCGTCTCCTTGACGCAGTGCGACTCCACGAGCCCCACGACGTCCACCGAGGTGATGTCGGCGTCGCGGAGGATCTGCGCGAGCGTGCGGCCCTGCTCGTCCGTGCCCTCGAACCCGGAGTACGCGGCGGCGTACTGCCCCTTCCTGACCGAGGCGTCGAACGTCAGGCCCGCCAGCGCGGGGTGGAGCTCGGCCTCCGGCGTCCCGGCGACGCCGTGGGGCGGCCACGTGTCCACGAAGTCGGGCTCGTCGGAGAAGTGCCCTCCCGGATCGATGTGCCAGTCCTGCGTCGTGACCACCACGGCGTACTCGTCGCGGTGCTCCGCGGTGTAGCGCGCGACCCGCTCGGAGACGGCGTTCGCCCCCGGGGAGGGGAGTGCGCCGCCTTCGCAGAACGTGGGCTGGACGTCCACGAGGATGAGGGCACGCCCACCCTGACCGACGTTCTGGCTCACGGCGACCTCCGGATCCCGGCCCGCCCCGTCGGCGGACCTTGTGGTTCCCATTCTCTCCCGACGCACGCGACGACCTCAAAGCGCGACGCTGCCCGCAGCCGTGGCGAGGCTGAGAAGCGAGCACGTCCGCGCACAGATCCGGCGAAGCGGGATATTCGCTTCACCGCGAGCTGTTGCGGCCACCACAATGGCGAGGCCGCCGCTGCCAGCGCACGAACTGTCGACGCCCCGGTGACTTCCGCACGTACCGACTCGTGCTCGCGCACACGTCGGCTGAACCGCTACCGAACCTGCAGCCGTCCGCCGTGGGCGGACCGGAGGAAACATGACTGACGAGCGCCTCACCACCGAGGTCGTCAACCGCGAGACCGCCGGCGGTCAGGGCTCCGGGGGCCAGACCGACCGGCTCGAACCGTCGGCCCGGCTGGTCATCTCCCTGCTTCTCGTCTCCTCCTTCGTGGTCATCCTCAACGAGACGGTCATGGGCGTGGCGCTGCCGCGGATCATGGACGGCCTCGGCGTCCCGGCGACCTCGGCGCAGTGGCTCACCACCGCGTTCATGCTGACGATGGCGGTGGTCATCCCGATCTCCGGCTTCCTGCTGCAGCGGTTCAACACACGACCGGTGTTCCTCGCCGCCATGACCCTGTTCAGCCTCGGCACGCTGCTGTGCGCGATCTCGCCCAGCTTCGGCGCGCTGGTCGTCGGGCGCGTGGTCCAGGCCAGCGGCACGGCGATCATGATGCCGCTGCTGATGACGACGATCATGACGCTGGTCCCGCCGCACCTGCGGGGGCGCACGATGGGCAACATCTCGATCGTGATGTCGGTGGCGCCGGCTCTCGGCCCCACCCTCTCCGGGCTCGTCCTGAGCGCGCTGGACTGGCGCTGGCTCTTCTGGCTCGTCCTGCCGATCGCCCTGTTCGCCCTCGGTCTCGGCGCCGCCCGGGTCCAGAACGTCTCCACCACGCGACCCGGCTCGATCGACGTGCTGTCCGTGCTGCTCTCGGCGCTCGCGTTCGGCGGGCTCATCTACGGTCTGAGCGCCGTGGGCTCCGCCGCGCACGGCGTCTCGACGGTCCCGCCCTGGATCCCCGTGGCCACCGGCGTGATCGCGCTCGCCGCCTTCGTGCTCCGTCAGCTGGCCCTGCAGCGCTCCGACCGCGCGCTCCTCGACCTGCGCACCTTCGTCGCCCCGATGTTCACGATCGGCGTCGCGCTGATGTTCGTCCTCATGGCGGCCCTGTTCGGCACGATCATCCTGCTCCCGATCTACACCCAGGACGTGCTGGGTCTGGACCCTCTCGCCACCGGGCTGCTACTGCTGCCGGGCGGCCTGCTGATGGGCCTCCTCGGCCCCGTTGTCGGGCGCATCTACGACCGGCGCGGGCCGCGGGTCCTGGTCGTCCCCGGCGCCGTGCTCGTCAGCATCTCGCTGTGGTCGTTGACGCTCCTCGGCGAGACCACTCCGGCGATCTTCGTGCTCGGCGTCCATGTCGTCCTCAGCGCGGGCCTGGGGCTGATGTTCACCCCGCTGTTCACCACCTCCCTCGGCTCGGTCCGGCCCGAGCTCTACTCCCACGGGAGCGCGCTGGTGGGCACAGCCCAGCAGCTGGCGGGCGCCGCCGGCACCGCAGTGTTCGTCGTCGTCATGGTGACGCGGGCAGCGGGCCTGTCCGGGGACGGACTGGCCCCGGAGGCCCCCCTCGCGGGCGGGATCCGCACCGCCTTCCTCTGCGGTGCCGTGCTCTCCCTCCTGGCCGTCGTCGCGGCGTTCTTCGTCCGGCGGCCCGAGGAGATCGGGTCCTCGACCCATTGACCCCGCCCCGCGGCCGGGGCTACGACGGGACACATGCTCAAGGTCGGCGTTGACCTGAGACGACGGCTCGCCGTCGTCATCTCCTCGGCACTCATGCTCGTCGTCGGTACGGCCACGGCGGGAGCCGTGCCCCACGACGTCGATCCACCGCAGCCGGGCCTCCCGCCCCTCGTCTGGCAGAGCTGCGGGGAGCGGCTCGAGGCGTTCCAGTGCGCGACGGCGCAGGTGCCCACCGACCACGACGATCCGGCCGCCGGGACGACCACGATCGCGCTGACCCGGCTCCCGGCCACGGCGCCCGACCAGCGCATCGGCAGCCTCTTCCTCAACTTCGGCGGCCCCGGCGGGCCGGGGGTGGACCTCCTCCACCTGCTCGGCGGCGAGCTCCTCCACCCCTCGGTGCGGGCACGGTTCGACGTCGTCGCGTTCGACCCCCGCGCGGTCGGCCGGTCCGACCCCGCCACCTGTTTCCGCGACGCCGAGCAGGAGCGGGCCTTCATCCGGACGCTCCCCGCCTTCCCCGTCGAGCCGGCGGAGGAGGCGCGCTTCACCGCGTCCGCCGCCGTGCTCGGAACCGCCTGCACCGTGCTCTCCGGGAGCCGCATCGCCGCCGCCTCCACCGCCAACGTCGCGCGCGACCTCGACCTGCTCCGCGAGGCCGTCGGCGACGAGGCGCTCACCTACCTCGGCTACTCCTACGGCACGTTCCTCGGTGCCACCTACGCGGCGCTCTTCCCCGACCGGGTGCGCGCCCTGGTGCTCGACGGCACCGTGCTGCCGCAGGACTGGGTCGGCGAGGGTGACGACCGTGTGCTCGGGTGGCGGCTCGGCCAGCACGTCGCCGCCGAGCAGGCCTACGGCGAGTTCCTCCGGCTGTGCGAGCTGGCCGGCCCTGAGGGCTGTGCGCTCGCCGCGCTCGGCGACCCCGGCGAGGTGGTGGAGGGCCTCCTGGCCCGCCTGCGTGCAGAGCCCGCGGTGTTCCCGATCGGGGACGGGACGACGAACGAGCTCGGCTACGACGACGCCGTCTCCCTCATCTTCCTGTCGATGTACGCCCCGCAGGCCTGGGGCGCGCTCGCCGCGACCCTCGCCTCGCTCGCACCGCAGCCGGCAACACCGAAGCCGCCGACACCGCAGGCGGGGGAGCCCGGCCCGGACCCTCGGGCGATCGGTGATCTGCTGCGCCGGCTGGGCCTCATCGAGGACTACCCCTCGGCCGGCGGCTCGCTCGCCAGCCTCTGCGTCGACACCGAGGACCCGGTCGGACCCCTCGGCTTCCCCGCCCAGGCCGACGCCGCGGACCGGGAGGTGCGGCACTTCGGCAGGATGCGCGCCTGGGCGACCCTGCCCTGCGCGTTCGTCCCGGTCGTCGACGAGGACGCCTACACCGGCCCGTGGGAACAGTCCGTGGACGAGCCCGTGCTGGTGATCGGCACGCGGTTCGACCCCGCCACCCCGTACGCGGCCACGGCGCCCTACGCGGACCTCTGGCCGGACGCGCGGGTGCTCACCGTCGAGGGGTACGGGCACACCACCTTTGTCCCGAGCACCTGCGCGAACCTGGCGATCGCCACCTACCTCGTGGACCTGCAGGCGCGTGACGGGGCCATCTGCCGGCAGGACGTCACGCCGTTCGCGCCCCTGCCGCAGGAGCTGGACCCGGAGCGGGCGGTCCCGCAGCTGCTGCCGGTCGGCCCGCTGGGCTGATCAGGACAGGCGCTCGCGCAGCCAGGCGATGTCGGCACCCTGCTCGAGGGCGCCGCCCGGCGTCTCCACGACCACCGGCGCGCCCGCGGCGCGCACCACCTCGGCGAGCTCACCGGCGTCGAGGCTGCCCTGCCCGAGATTGGCGTGCCGGTCGGCGCCGGAGTCGAACGCGTCCCGGCTGTCGTTGGCGTGAACCAGGTCGATCCGGCCGGTGATCGCCCGCGCCCGCTCGACGATGCCGGCGAGGGGCTCGCCGCCGGCGAAGGCGTGGCACGTGTCGAGGCAGAAGCCGACGGTGTCGCCGCCGTCCGCCTCGAGCACCGCGCCCCACAGCTGCTCCAGTCGCTCGAGCCCGCGGGCCATGGCGCGGTTGCCACCGGCGGTGTTCTCGATCAGCAGGGGCACGGGCATCTCCAGGCCGTCGATGCACTTACGCCAGTTGTCGAAGCCCTTGGCCGGGTCGTCGTCCTTGAGCACGTGCCCGCCGTGCACCACGAGCCCGGCAGCACCCACCTCGGCGGCGACGTCGAGGTGCTGCTGCAGCAGCTTCCGGCTCGGGATGCGGATCCGGTTGTTCGTCGTCGCGACGTTGATCACGTACGGCGAGTGCACGTACAGCGTGATCCCGGCCTCCTGGGCGGCGCTCCGCAGCGCCTCCGCGCCCCCGGGGTAGCGCACCTCCGGGCCCTTCCAGCCCTGGGGGTCGCCGAGGAAGAACTGCGCGAGGTCCGCACCGCGGGCCAGCGCCTCCGCGACGGGGTCTGCCTGGTCGACGTGCGCTCCGATCGGACTCATGGGCAACGACGATAGCCCGGCCCGCTGACGGGCGGGCCAGGGGCCCCGGGCCCGACCCCGGGCCGGGCCCGGCGCGGGCGACGACGGCGGAGGGTGCGCCGTCGGCCGGGGGGGGGGCTCGCCGTGCCAACTAGGCTGGCCACCATGACGCGCATCCTCTCCGCCGTGGCCTGGCCCTACGCCAACGGGCCGCGCCACATCGGTCACGTCGCCGGCTTCGGCGTGCCCTCCGACGTCTTCTCCCGCTACATGCGCATGGCGGGCCACGACGTCCTGATGGTCTCGGGCACGGACGAGCACGGCACGCCGATCCTGGTCGCCGCCGACGCCGCCGGGGTCAGCGCCAAGGAGTTCGCCGACCGCAACAACCGCGTCATCGTCGAGGACCTCGTCGCCCTGGGCCTGAGCTACGACCTGTTCACCCGCACCACCACCCGCAACCACTACGCCGTGGTGCAGGAGATGTTCCGCACCGTCCGGGACAACGGGTACATGGTCGAGCAGGTCACCCAGTCCGCCATCAGCCCCTCCACCGGCCGCACGCTGCCGGACCGCTACATCGAGGGCACGTGCCCCATCTGCGGCTACCAGGACGCGCGCGGGGACCAGTGCGACAACTGCGGCAACCAGCTCGACCCCACGGACCTCATCGACCCGCGCAGCAAGATCAACGGCGAGACGCCGGAGTTCGTCGAGACCACGCACTACTTCCTCGACCTTCCCGCGCTCGCGGACGCCCTCGGCAAGTGGCTCGACGACCGGGCCGCGTCCGGCACGTGGCGCCCCAACGTCATCAAGTTCTCCCAGCACATCCTCGAGGAGATCAAGCCCCGGGCGATGACGCGGGACATCGACTGGGGCATCCCGGTGCCCGGCTGGGAGGACCAGCCCACCAAGCGCCTCTACGTGTGGTTCGACGCGGTCGTCGGCTACCTCTCCGCCTCCATCGAGTGGGCGCGCCGCACCGGCGACCCGGACGCCTGGCGCGGGTGGTGGAACGACCCGGAGTCTCTGTCCTACTACTTCATGGGCAAGGACAACATCGTCTTCCACTCCCAGATCTGGCCGGCCGAGCTGCTCGCGAACAACGGGGAGGGCGACCGCGGCGGGGCGCCCGGCACGTACGGCACCCTGAACCTGCCCACCGAGGTGGTCTCCAGCGAGTTCCTCACGATGGAGGGCAAGCAGTTCTCCTCCTCGCGCGGCGTCGTCATCTACGTCCGCGACGTCCTCGAGCGCTACCAGCCCGACGCGCTGCGCTACTTCATCTCCGCCGCCGGCCCCGAGACGCAGGACGCCGACTTCACCTGGGCCGAGTTCGTCCGCCGGACCAACGGCGAGCTCGTCGCCGGCTGGGGCAACCTCGTCAACCGCACCGCCACGATGATCGCGAAGAACTTCGGCGAGATCCCGGCGCCGGCCGAGCTCGAGGCGATCGACACCGAGCTGCTCGAGCAGATCCGCGCCGGCTTCACCACCGTCGGTGACCTCATAGGCCAGCACCGCCAGCGGGCCGCCCTCGCGGAGGCGATGCGCCTCGTCGGGGAGGCCAACACCTACGTCACCCGCACGGAGCCGTTCAAGCTCAAGGCGCCCGAGCAGCGCGCCCGCCTGGCCACCGTGCTGCACACCCTCGCCCAGGCCGTCGCCGACCTCAACGTCATGCTCAGCCCGTTCCTGCCGCACTCCGCCAACGACGTCGACCGCGTCCTCGGCGGCACCGGCGACGTCGCCCCCATGCCGCGGCTCGACGAGGTCGAGGACCTCGACGGCGGCGACCCCTACCCCGTCATCACCGGCGACTACCGCCGCGGCGAGAACATGGCGCCCTGGGAGTCCCGGCCCGTCGTGCCCGGCACGCCGGTGGCGAAGCCGACCCCGGTCTTCACCAAGCTCGACGAGGAGATCGTCGAGTCCGAGCTCGCCCGGCTGCGCGGCCGGCCCACGCCGTGAGCGCCGGCGCGAGCCAGACGGTCGTGAGCAAGAAGCAGCAGAAGAAGCGTCGCGGCTGGCCCGAGGAGCCCGAGGTCCTGCCCTCACCGGTGGTCGACAACCACGCGCACCTGCCGGTCCTGGACGACGACGGCGCACCCGTGGACGAGTTCGACGTCGCCCTCCCGCCGGGCGAGGAGCCGCTGACGACGGCGCAGCAGATCGCCCGCGCCGCCCGCACCGGGGTGGCGCGCATCCTCACCGTGGGCTGCGACGTCCCGTCGCTCGCGGGGTCGGTGGCCCTCGCCCACGCGCACCCGGAGATCGCCGCGGCGCTCGCCATCCACCCCAACGAGGCGCCCCTGCACGCCGGCGTCCGCGAGATCGCCCCCGACGGTCTCGACCCGGCGGTCCGCGAGCACCACGCGCTCGCTCTCGACGACGCCATCGCGCGGGTCGCCGAGCTCGCGCGCGACGAGCGGGTGGTGGCGGTGGGGGAGACCGGCCTGGACTTCTTCCGCACGGGCGACGAGGGCCGCGCCCACCAGGTCCGTGCGTTCCGCGAGCACATCGCCCTGGCCAAGGAGCTGGGCAAGGCGCTGCAGATCCACGACCGCGAGGCCCACGCCGAGGTGGTCGAGACGCTGCTCGCCGACGGCGCCCCCGACCGCGTCGTCTTCCACTGCTTCTCCGGCGACGTCGACCTCGCCCGCACGTGCGCCGAGCACGGCTGGTACGCCTCCTTCGCGGGCCCCGTGACGTTCCGGAGCAACGACGCGCTGCGTGCCGCCCTGCGCGAGCTCCCGCCCGAGCTCGTCCTCGTCGAGACCGACGCGCCGTACCTCACGCCCGCGCCGTACCGGGGTCACCCGAACGCCTCGTACGTCATGCCGATCACGGTGCGCACCGTCGCCGAGCAGCTCGGGCTCGAGCTCGGCGAGGCCTGCCAGCGCCTCACCGCCAACACGGACGCGGTCTACGGCCCCTGGTGATCCCGCTCCCGGCGAGACGTCACGAACTCGCCGAGACGTCACGAACGCGGCGAGATGTCACGAGCTTGCCGCTGCCCACCCTCCTCGCTGAGGCGTCACGAACTCCCCGGTTCGTGGGCGCACTCGTGGGATCTCACGGGCCGGGCGGGGGACGTTTCCGGGAGCTGTGTGGGGCATCGCACGTCCAGAGCCGAATCGGCCGACTTTGCATCAGATAACAAATCGGTTACGGTCGCTCTCGGCCCGTCTCCCCTCCAGACAGGACAACACTTCGTGGCTCGACACACCGCGGAGCGTGGCACCGCTGCGCTCGTCACCGACACGACGCCCGTCATCGGCGTCCCCCAGCCCGGGACCCGTCGGGCGGCACGGCTCGCCGAGAGCGAGCAGCAGGCCTCGAAAGGCTCCGGCGCGCTCGGGATCCCCGGCGTCGCGGTCAAGGCGCTGCGCGGTGGCGTCCTGGGTGCCGTCGTCCTGGGCACCGGCGCGTTCACCGTCTCGCAGGTCTCGGCCGAGCCGGGCGTGACCGAGGGCGCCGACCTGGCCGCGGTCGAGGCCGGCACGCTCGCGCTGCGCGACGTCGATGCCGCCTCCCGCTCCCAGATCGCCGGCCGCCTGGCCCTCGAGGCCGACGGCGCCCGCAGCTTCTCCCTGGTTGTCGACGGCGAGACCCGGGAGATCACCACGACCGCCGCCACGCTCGGCGAGGCGCTGGCCGAGGCCGGGATCGTCGTCGGAGGGGACGACGTCGTGACGGCCAGCCTCAACGCCGCCGTGCCGGCCGGTGAGACGGTCGAGGTCCTGCGCGCCACGTCCGAGCACGTCACCGAGGAGACGGTGGACAAGCACGGCGTCGTCGAGAAGGAGGACGACTCCCTCCCCGAGGGCGAGCGCAAGGTCGAGACCGAGGGCGTCGACGGCGTCACGACGGAGACCTACCGCGTCGTCACCGCCGGGGGAGAGGAGGTCAGCCGCGAGCTCGTCGCGACCGTCGTCTCCAGCACCAAGGTGGACGAGGTCGTGCTCGTCGGCACCAAGAAGGCCGTCGAGGCCGCCCCGGCAGAGGCTGCAGCCCCCGTCGCCAGCTACTCCGGCGACCCCCGCGCCATCGGCCGGCAGCTCGCCGCCGCCCGCGGCTGGGGTGCCGACCAGTTCTCCTGCCTGGACAGCCTGTGGACCAGGGAGTCCAACTGGAGCGTGACCGCCGACAACCCGACGTCGAGCGCGTATGGCATCCCGCAGGCGCTGCCCGGGTCCAAGATGGCCTCCGCCGGCGCCGACTGGGCGACCAACCCGGCCACGCAGATCACCTGGGGCCTGGACTACATCGCCGGGCGCTACGGCACCCCGTGCGGGGCGTGGGGCCACTCGCAGAGCGTCGGCTGGTACTGAGCCCCGCTCGCCACGAGCGGATCAACGTTCGCCTCCACGGCGGACGTCGACCGCCTCGCCCGCGCACAGGCCGGCGTCCTGTGGTGAACGACACGTGGACGCCAAGATAACAATTCGATTACATTCGTTCCGGTCCGGTCTTCCGGGCTGCTGCAGCGGGTGCTCCTGACCCGCACCTGACCGCCGGATCAGACCGACGTCGGGCCGTGCCCCGCCCGGGGCATGACGAACGCTCGCCACGCGAGCTCACGTCACGCCCGCCACGCTCTGTGCCCGGGCCGCGCGACAAAGGATCCAACGTGAGCGCGCCGAACTCCCTCCAGCCCACCACCTCCCCCCACGCCGCGGACTCCGCCCCCAGCGTCGAGACCGCCGCCCCGGCCAAGAAGCGCCGCCGCCTCCTTCCCCTGATGGCCCTCGGCCTGGCCCCCGTGCTCGTCGCCGGCGGCGCCGTCGCGGCCCACGCCCACAAGAGCGTCGACCTCGAGATCAACGGCCAGACCCACACGCTCTCCACCTTCGCCGGTTCCGTCGAGGGCCTCCTCGCGGAGCAGAACATCACGCTCGGCGAGCACGACCTCCTCGCGCCCGGCCCGGACTCCGCGCTGAGCGACGGCGCCGACGTCGTGGTGCGCACCGCGCGCCAGGTCACCGTCGACGTCAACGGCGAGCCCCAGGTCGTCTGGACCACCGCGCTGACGCAAGGCGACCTGGTCAGCAGCATGTTCGAGTCCGGCCGCGAGGTCACCCTGGCGGCCTCCCGCTCCCTCGACCGGACCTCGCTGAGCCTGCCGCTGGTGGTCGACGGTTCCGTCGACGTCGTCGCCGACGGCGAGACCAAGCGGGTGGAGCTCGAGGGCGAGGCCTACGTGGCCGACGCGCTCGAGGCCGCCGGCGTCGAGGTCTCCCGCACCGACCGCGTGGAGATCGGCTCCGCCGACGACGGCACGGTCGAGGTGACCGTCACCCGCGTGGTCGCCGGCGAGCGGACCGAGACCGAGCCCGTGGACTTCAGGACCGTCGAGCGCGAGGACGACTCGCTCTACGTCGGCCAGAAGAAGGTCGTGGAGGAGGGGAGCGCCGGCGAGCGCACGCGCACCTTCGCCACCATCACCGTGGGCGGCAAGGAGGTCACCTCCGCGCTGCGCAGCGACGAGGTGACCACCGAGCCGGTGGACCGCGTCATCGCGATCGGCACCAAGGAGCGCCCCGCCCCCGAGCCGGAGCCTGCACCCGCCCCGGCCCCCGCCCCCACCACGAGCGCGCCGTCCTCCAGCACCTCCGGCGGCGCGGCGCCGACCAGCGGCGTGTGGGCGCAGCTCGCGCAGTGCGAGTCCGGCGGGGACCCGACCGCCGTCAGCGCCAACGGCCTGTACTACGGCCTGTACCAGTTCTCGATCGGCACCTGGCAGGCGATGGGCGGCAGCGGCCTCCCCTCGCAGGCCTCGCCCGCCGAGCAGACCCAGCGCGCCCAGGCGCTCCAGGCCCAGTCCGGCTGGGGCCAGTGGCCCGCCTGCGCCTCCAAGCTGGGCCTCATCTGACGCAGAGGTTGCTGCCCGGCCGTCGCGTACCGCTCGAACAAGTGGTTCCGTGTCGAGCAAGCCGTCTCAAATGTTCTTGCTCGGCATACGAGCTCTTGCTCGAGCATCCGGAGGCGGCGG
Organism: Georgenia daeguensis; assembly: GCF_039537705.1. Taxonomy (NCBI): domain Bacteria; kingdom Bacillati; phylum Actinomycetota; class Actinomycetes; order Allobogoriellales; family Allobogoriellaceae; genus Georgenia; species Georgenia daeguensis. Next base: position 39,660 of record NZ_BAABBA010000026.1, on the reverse strand, counting down.
CCCACGGCAGGCACGGCGCCCCACCCGTTCGCGGGTGGGGCGCCGCTGTCGTTCCCGCCGATAGGCTCGCGCAGTGACCGCCGAGCCTCCCACCGCCCCCACCGGACCCGCCGGCCTGCTCGGCCCGGCCGACGTGCGCCGGCTCTCCGAGGCGCTCGGGGTGCGGCCCACCAAGACCCTCGGCCAGAACTTCGTGCACGACGCCGGGACCGTGCGCCGCATCGTCCGGTCGGCCGCCGTCGGGCCCGAGGACCTCGTCCTCGAGGTCGGCCCGGGCCTCGGGTCGCTCACGCTCGCGCTGCTCGAGACCGGGGCGCGCGTGGTCGCCGTCGAGATCGACCCCGCGCTCGCTGCGGCGCTGCCGGGCACCGTCGCGGCCAGGATGCCCGACGCCGCGGACCGCCTGGCCGTCCTGCGCGCGGACGCCATGACGGTCACCGGCCCGGAGGACCTCCCGTCGCCCGGGGGAGTGCCGGCCCCCGAGGGAGTGCCGGCCCCCACCAAGCTGGTGGCGAACCTGCCCTACAACGTCGCGGTGCCCGTCCTGCTCACCCTGCTGGAGAACCTGCCTAGCCTGTGCGAGGTGCTCGTCATGGTCCAGGCCGAGGTGGCCGACCGGATCGCCGCGCCGCCCGGCTCGCGCACCTACGGCGTGCCCTCGGCGAAGGCCGCCTGGTACGCCGAGGCCGCGCGCGCCGGCACGATCTCGCGCAGCGTGTTCTGGCCGGTGCCCAACGTGGACTCCGCGCTGGTGCGCCTCACCCGGCGCGAGCCCCCCGGGACGACGGCGAGCCGCGAGGAGGTCTTCGCCGTCGTCGACAGCGCCTTCGCCCAGCGCCGCAAGACGCTGCGGGCGGCGCTGGCCGGCTGGGCGGGCTCCCCGGCGGCCGCCGAGGAGGCGCTGCGGGCCGCCGGGATCGACCCGAGCCTCCGCGGCGAGCGGCTGGGCATCGCCGAGTTCGCCCGGATCGCCCAGCAGGCCGGGCCAGCAGGTGCGGCCGGCGCCAGGTCTGGCACGCTGGGCGCGTGAGCGCCGTCCACGTCCGGGCCCCGGGCAAGATCAACCTCGCGCTGCGCGTCGGCCCGCCCCGTCCGGACGGCTACCACCCGCTCGCGACGCTCTTCCAGGCGGTCTCGCTGTACGAGGACGTCGTCGCCAGCCCCGCCGACGACGTCACCCTCGAGATCCGCGGCCGCGGCGCCGACCTGCCCACCGACGGCCGCAACCTCGCGGTGCGCGCCGCCAAGCTGCTCCGCGAGACGTCAGGCACGGAGGCCGGGGTGCACCTGACCCTCACCAAGCAGGTGCCGGTCGCCGGGGGCATGGCCGGCGGGTCGGCCGACGCCGCCGCCACCCTCCTCGCATGCGACCAGCTGTGGGGGACCGGCCTGGGCCGGGAGGAGCTGGGCGAGCTGGCCGCCGAGCTCGGCGCCGACGTGCCGTTCGCGCTGACCGGCCTCTCCGCCATGGGCACCGGCCGGGGGGATCTGCTCGCACCGGTCATGAGCCGGGGTCAGTACCACTGGGTCCTCGCCGTGCAGGCCGAGGGGCTGTCCACCCCCGCCGTCTTCCGGGCCTTCGACGACCTGCACGGGTACGCCCCCGCCCGGGTTCAGGCGGCGGGCCCCGCCGCCGGCCGGGACGGGGCGGACGACGGCGCAGCCAGGCTGGCCGCCGCGGACGCCCCGCACCCGCGGGACGCGCCGGACGCCCACGCGCCGGACGCCGCCGAGGGGGACGCACCCCGGCTCGACGACGGCATCGTCTCCGCGCTCCTGAGCGCGGACCCGCTCGTGCTCTCCCGGTCGCTGCGCAACGACCTGCAGGAGGCGGCGCTGGCGCTGCGCCCGGAGCTGGGCGACGTTCTCGCCGCCGCCGACCGCGCCGGTGCGCTGGGGGCCGTCGTCTCGGGGTCCGGCCCGACGGTCGCCGCCCTCGCGCTCGACGCCCCGCACGCCGCCAGCGTGGCGGGGGTGATGCGCGGCGCCGACGTCGCCGCCGAGATCCTCACCGTCACCGGGCCGGTGCCGGGCGCCCGGGTGCTCGAGCACGTCGGGCGCCGGGTCTAGCGGCCGGCCGCCACGGCGGCCCGCACGTGACGGCGCCGGGCAGGGGCGCGGTACCGTCCCGGCCCCACGGTTTGCGACACTGGACGACGTGCTCGTGAACCCCCGCCTCCCGCTCACCACCGAACGGGGCCGTCAGTGGCCCACCTGATCGGCATGGAGGGCATGGGCGTCACCCTCGGGGCCCGCCCGATCTTCGCCGACGTCACCCTCGGCCTCGACGACGGCATGCGCGTCGGCGTGCTCGGCCGCAACGGCGCCGGCAAGTCCACGCTCCTGAAGATCCTCGCCGGCACCGCCACCGCGGACGCCGGCCGGGTCACCCGCGCCGGCGGCACCCGGGTCGCGGTCCTGGACCAGGCCGACGCGCTCCCCGCTGGCACCACCGTCCGCGACGTCGTCCACCCCGGCGTCGACGAGCACGTGTGGGCCTCGCAGGCCGGCGTGCGTGACATCCACGCAGGCCTCCTCGCCGACGTCTCCCTCGACGCCGACGTCGCCACGCTCTCGGGCGGGCAGCGCCGCCGCGTCGCGCTCGCCCGCGTGCTGACCGAGGAGGCTGAGGTCCTGATCCTCGACGAGCCCACCAACCACCTCGACGTCGAGGGCGTGGACTGGCTGGCCCACCACGTCCAGGAGCGCTACCGCCGCGGCGTGGGCGCGCTGGTCGTGGTCACCCACGACCGGTGGTTCCTCGACGCCGTGTGCACCCGCGTGTGGGAGGTCGTCCCGGGCCACGACGGCCCCGGCGGCCGCGCGCCCGTCCCGGGCCGGGTGGAGACCTACGACGGCGGGTACGCCGCCTACGTCCTCGCGCGCGCCGAGCGCGCCCGCACCGCCGCCGTCGCCGAGGAGAAGCGCAGCAACCTGCTCCGCAAGGAGCTCGCGTGGCTCCGCCGCGGCGCGCCCGCCCGTACCTCCAAGCCGAAGTTCCGCCTCGACGCCGCCGCCGAGCTCATCGCCGACGAGCCGCCGCCCCGCGACCCGCTGGAGCTGACCCGGCTCGCCACCACCCGGCTCGGCAAGGACGTCCTCGACCTCGAGGGCGTCACGGTCACCTACCCGCTGCGCCCGGGCGAGGCCGCCGACCGCGCGGCCGCCCGTCCAGGGACGGCCTTCGGCGGGACCCGCACCGTCCTCGACGACGTCACGTGGCGCCTGGCACCGGGGGAGCGGGTCGGGCTCGTGGGCGTCAACGGCGCCGGCAAGTCCACCCTGCTGCGCCTGCTGGCGGGGACCCAGCAGCCCACCGCCGGCCGGGTGAGGCGGGGCAAGACGGTGCAGGTGCGCACCCTGTCCCAGGAGACCCGCGAGCTCGACGAGGTCGCCCACCTGCGGGTGATCGAGGCCGTCGAGGAGGTGCGCGGGCGCGTGGAGGTCGGCGGCAAGGAGCTCACCGCCGGCCAGCTGGTCGAGCGGCTCGGCTTCACCCGCGAGCGCGCGTGGACGCCGGTGCGCGACCTCTCCGGCGGGGAGCGGCGGCGCCTGCAGCTGCTGCGCCTGCTCGTCGCCGAGCCGAACGTGCTGCTGCTGGACGAGCCCACCAACGACCTGGACACCGACACGCTTGCCGCGGTCGAGGACCTGCTGGACGGCTGGCCCGGCACCCTCGTCGTCGTCTCGCACGACCGCTACCTCCTCGAGCGGGTCACCGACCACCAGGTCGCCCTGCTCGGCGACGGCCGGCTGCGGGACCTGCCCGGCGGCATCGACCAGTACCTGCGGCTGCGCCACCAGCTGGAGGCCGCGGCGGACGAGTCGATGGCCCGGACGGCCGCGACGTCGGGCAGCACCGGCACGGCGGCGACGGCGGACGACGCGGCCGGGACGAGCCCCGCGGAGCAGCGAGCCGCGCGCAAGGAGATGGCCCGGCTGGAACGCCAGCTCGCGAAGGCGTCCGCGCGGATCGAGAAGCTCCACGCGCAGCTGGCCGAGGCCTCCGCCGGCGGCGACGTCGAGAGGCTGACCCGGCTGGCCGCCGAGTCCCGGGAGGCCGAGGCGGAGCACGCGACGCTGGAGGAGGAGTGGCTGGTCGCGGCCGAGGTCGCGGAGCAGTAGCCGCGCGACTTTTCGTCTCCGAAGTACGGGACAGGAGCGGTCGGTTTCCGGCAGGGTAGGTCCACCCGTCCGCCGTCGAAGGAGACGACATGGCCCTGCCCTGGAACACCGAGGTGCTCGACGCCCTTCAGCCCATCCTCGAGGCGGGCGCGGGCGCGCCCGCGCCCGCGGTGGGGGACGTCGCGACCCGGCGGGCGAACTCCGAGGCGCTGTTCGGGGCGATCAGCGCCACCGTGCCGGAGACCGGGGTCAGCGTGCACGAGTTCCGGACCACCTCGGCGGACGGCGCCGTCGTGCCGCTCCGCCTGTACCGGCCGGTCGGGCCGCCCACCGGCTCGCTGGTGGTGTACTTCCACGGCGGCGGCATGATCCTGGGCAGCCTCGACAGCTACGACGCGATCATCAAGGCGAACGTGGCCGCCGCAGGGGTCCCGTTCCTGGCCCCGGAGTACCGTCTGGCTCCCGAGCACCCGTACCCGACGCCGGTCGAGGACTGCTACGCCGCGCTCCTCTGGGCGGCGGAGAACGCCGACGACATCGGGGTCGACGGCGACCGGATCGCCGTCGCGGGCGACAGCGCGGGCGGCGGGCTGGCCGCCGGCGTGGCGCTGCTCGCGCGGGACCGGCAGGGCCCCGCGCTGGCGCGGCAGATCCTCGTCTACCCGATGCTCGACGACCGCACCACCAGCCCCGACCCCGCCCTCGGGGACGTGCTCACCTGGTCGTTCGAGGACAACGTCACGGGCTGGTCCGCCTACCTCGGCGCGCTCGCCGGCGGCGAGGAGGTGCCGGCCTACGCCGCGCCCGCCCGGGCCCAGGACCTCGCCGGGCTGCCGCGGACGTACATCGACGTCGGCGGTCTCGACATCTTCCGCGACGAGGACCTCGCCTACGCCCAGCGGCTGTGGCGGGCAGGGGTGGAGACGGAGATCCACGTTCACCCCGGCGTGCCGCACGCCTTCGAGGTGCTCGCCGGCCAGGCGGACGTCTCGCGCCGCGTCCTCGCGGACCGGGCACGGTATATCGCACAGATCTGAGCGACGGCGCCGGGCCGGCGCCGCCTGTCAGGCCTCGAACGGGATGAGCAGCGAGCGCAGGGAGTCGCTCAGGTGCCGGCGGTCCGGCTCCGGCAGGACGCTCAGCAGCGACCGCTCGGACTCGAGGAGCTGGGACATGGCGGCGTCCACGCGCCGCTTGCCCTCCGGGGTGAGCCGGACCTTGACCACCCGGCGGTCCGACGCGTCGGCCGCGCGGACCACCAGGCCGTGGGCGACCATCCGGTCGATCCGGTTCGTCATGGTGCCGGAGGAGACCAGGGTCTCGGCGATCAGGCGGCCGGGCGTGAGCTCGTACGGCTCGCCGGCCCGCCGCAGCGCCGAGAGCACGTCGAACTCCCACGCCTCGACCCCGTGCTCCGCGAACGCCGAGCGGCGCGTCAGGTCCAGGTGCCGGGCGAGGCGGCTGACCCGGGAGAAGACGTGCAGCGGCATCGGCTGGAGGTCGGGACGCTCGCGCTGCCACGCGTCGACGATGCGGTCCACCTCGTCCCGGGGGCCGTCGGACCCGCGGACGGTGTTGCCCCCGGTCGGCTCCGCTGCGTGCATCCTCCGAGATTACTCGACATCGAGATAAATCTCCGGGAAGCCCGTCGCGGCGGCCGCGTCACGCCTCCGCACGGGTGCGGGACCTTGAGCGCATCTTGAGGTCGTGCGCGTGAACTCTTGGCCGAATCTTGAGCGCAACGCCCCGCGGAGTTGAGGGGCCGGCGACAGGATGACGCCATGCCGCCCCTCGCCGTCTACGTCGCCGCCGTGGCCCTCACCGGCCTCAGCTGCTTCCTCGGCGACCGCACGCTCTTCCGGCGCCTGCGGGTGTCCGAGGCCGGCGTCATCGGCTTCGCCTCGGTCACCCTCGGCGTCGTGGCGCAGCTGCTCGCCGCGCCCGGCTGGGCGCTGGCCACCGTGCCGGTGGGTGTGTCCCTGCTGCTGCTCCTCGCGCTGATGGGGACGAAGATCCTCGAGGGCCTGCTGACCTACCTCGCCGCGGGGGTCTACTACGTGGGCCTGCACGTGGTGGCGAGCAGGTTCTTCGGGCTGGACGTCCTCATCCCCGGGTGGCCGCTGGGCTGAGGTCAGCCCGTCCGGACCGTCGTCAGGCGCGGCGAGCGTTCCAGGCCCGAGAGGCCGTTCCACGCCAGGTTGACGATGTGCGCCGCGACCTCACGCTTGTCGGGGTGTCGCGCCTCCAGCCACCACTGACCCGTCAGGGCGATGAGCCCCACCAGCATCTGGGCGTACATCGGGGCCGCGCCGGGGTCCAGGCGCCGGGCCCGGAACTGCTCGGCGAGCAGGTGCTCCACCTGGCTGGCGACGTCGCCGATGAGGGAGGAGAAGGTGCCCGTGGCCTGCGCGACGGGGGAGTCGCGCACCAGGATGCGGAAGCCGTCCGTGTTCTCCTCGATGTAGTCGAGCAGCGCGAGCGCCGCACGCTCCACCACCGCCTTCGGGTGCCCGCCGGCGCTGAGCTCGTTCGTGAGCATCCCGAGCAGGCGCTGCACCTCGCGGTCCACCACGACGGCGTAGATGCCCTCCTTGCCGCCGAAGTGCTCGTACACCACCGGCTTGGACACCTTCGCCCGCGCCGCGATCTCCTCCACGCTCGTGCCCTCGAACCCCTTGGACGCGAACAGCGCCCGCGAGACGGTCACCAGCTGCTCCCGGCGCTCGCTGCCGGTCATGCGCACGCGTGGCGAGGTCTTCGTCTTGGGCGTCACCCGGCCCATCATGCCCTGCCGGTCGGCGGCGTGGGTCCGAGGCGCAGCCCGGCGGTTTCGGCCGCCGGCCCGGCTGCTGGCACACTGGTCGCGCGCGTCGCGCGGTCCGCCCTGGTGTAACGGCAGCACGCAGGCCTTTGGTGCCTTGCGGTCCGGGTTCGAATCCTGGGGGCGGAGCCCGGCGCCGAGCCTCATCTGCAGGGCCGCCCGGACCCGCGTGGGACGGACGGCCGGGGCGGGGCCGGCGCTCGCGACGCTAGAGTGACCCCTGCACGACGCCCGGGGCGACTCCGGGCGGTGATCCACTCAAAGGGAGCTGGCGTGAGCCTGACCCGTCCTGCTGCTGTCGTCGTCCTCGCCGCGGGTGAGGGCACCCGGATGAAGTCCCGCACCCCCAAGGTGCTCCACGGCATCGGCGGACGGAGCCTCCTCGGGCACGCCCTCACCGCCGCTCGCGGGGTGGACCCGCAGCGGCTCGCCGTCGTCGTCCGCCACGAGCGCGACGCCGTCGCCGCCCACGCCGTCGAGCTCGACGGCGACGTCCTCGTCGTCGACCAGGACGAGATCCCCGGCACGGGCCGCGCCGTGCAGTGCGCCCTCGGCGCGCTGGACGCCGCCGCGCACGCCGCGTCGCTGGTCCACGCCGAGCCCGGGCACGCCGGGGAGTCCGCCGCCCCGGTGCTCGAGGGCGCCGTCGTCGTCATGGCGGGCGACACCCCGCTGCTCGACGCCGGCACGCTCACCGAGCTGCTGCGCGCCCACGCCGAGGACGGCAACGCCGTCACCGTGCTGACCACCACCGTGGAGAACCCCTTCGGGTACGGCCGCATCCTGCGCGAGGGCGGCGCCGTCGTCGGCGTCGTCGAGGAGCGCGACGCCACCCCCGAGCAGCGCGAGATCCGCGAGATCAACACCTCCACCTACGTCTTCGACGCGGCCGTGCTGCGGGAGGCGCTCGGCGCCGTCGGGCAGGACAACGACCAGGGCGAGGTCTACCTCACCGACGTAGTGGCCCTCGCCCACCGCCGGGGCCTGAGCGTGCGCGCCATCTCCGTGGAGGACTCCTGGCTCGTCGAGGGCGTCAACGACCGCGCCCAGCTCGCGGCGCTCGGCGCCGAGCTCAACCGTCGCACCGTCGAGACCTGGATGCGCGAGGGCGTCACCGTGGTCGACCCGGCCACCACCTGGATCGACGTCGACGTCGAGCTCGCCCGGGACGTCACCGTGCTGCCCGGCACCCAGCTCCACGGCACCACCCGCGTGGGCGAGGGATCGACCGTCGGCCCGGACACCACGCTCACCGACGTCACCGTCGGTGCGGGCGTGAGCGTGGTCCGCACGCACGGCTCCCAGGCGGTCCTCGACGACGGCGCCACCGTCGGCCCGTTCGCCTACCTGCGCCCCGGCACCCACCTCGGCCCGAAGGGCAAGATCGGCACCTTCGTCGAGACGAAGAACGCCCAGATCGGCGCCGGCTCCAAGGTGCCGCACCTGACCTACGTTGGCGACGCCGAGATCGGGGAGGGCACGAACATCGGTGCCTCCTCCGTCTTCGTGAACTACGACGGCGTCGAGAAGCACCGCACCGTCATCGGCTCCCACGCCCGCACCGGCTCGGACAACATGTTCGTCGCCCCCGTCACCGTCGGGGACGGCGCCTACACCGGCGCCGGCACCACCATCCGCGAGGACGTCCCCCCGGGCGCCCTGTCCGTCACCGGCGCCTCCCAGCGCATCATCGAGGGGTGGGTGCTGCGCCGTCGTCCCGGCACGGCCGCCGCCCTCGCCGCCGAGAAGGCCCTGGCCGACGGCGGATCCGGGCTCTCCCCGCAGGCGCGCGCCGAGCGCGCGCGCACGGCGGGGGGCGCGGGCACCACCACACCCCGGGACCAGCAGGCACCCGGCACCACCGACGAAGGGGACACCCAGCGATGACGGGGATCACCACCCACGGCGAGAAGCGGCTCGTCCTGGTCAGCGGACGGGCACACCCGCAGCTGGCCAAGGACGTCGCGCGCGAGCTCGACATCGAGCTGCTGCCGACCACGGCCTACGACTTCGCCAACGGTGAGATCTACGTCCGGTTCAACGAGTCGGTGCGCGGGTCGGACGTGTTCGTCCTGCAGTCCCACACCTCGCCGATCAACCAGTGGCTCATGGAGCAGCTGATCATGGTGGACGCGCTCAAGCGTGCGTCGGCCAAGCGGATCACCGTGGTGGCACCGTTCTACCCCTACGCCCGTCAGGACAAGAAGCACCGCGGGCGCGAGCCGATCTCCGCCCGCCTGGTGGCCGACCTGTTCAAGACGGCCGGTGCCGACCGGCTCATGAGCGTGGACCTGCACGCCGCGCAGTCCCAGGGCTTCTTCGACGGACCCGTGGACCACCTGTGGGCCCAGCCGATCCTCACCGACTACGTCCGCTCCCGCATCGACCCGGCCCGCACGTCCGTCGTCTCCCCGGACGCCGGCCGCATCCGCGTGGCCGAGATGTGGGCCGCCAAGTTCGGCGGCGTCCCGCTGGCCTTCGTGCACAAGACCCGTGACATCAGCAAGCCGAACCAGGCCGTTGCGAACCGCGTGGTCGGCGAGGTCGAGGGCCGCACGGCCGTCCTCGTGGACGACCTCATCGACACGGGCGGCACCATCGCCGAGGCGGTCAAGGTGGTCCTGGCGGCGGGTGCGTCCGACGTCATCGTCGCCGCCACGCACGGTGTGCTCTCCGACCCGGCGGCCCAGCGCCTCTCCGAGTCCGGCGCCCGCGAGGTCATCGTGACCGACACGCTCCCGATCACGGCCGACAAGCGGTTCCCGCAGCTGACGGTCCTGCCGATCGCCCCGCTGCTCGCGCGCGCCATCCGTGAGGTCTTCGACGACGGCTCGGTCACCTCGCTCTTCGACGGCGTGGCCTAGCCGCACGCACGCCGCCCCGCCCTACCGGGGTCTCGGCTCCGCTCGCCTGCTGACCGTTCCGGTGTGCGTTTCGGTGCGCGGTCCGCATATCGGTGCTCGATCCACGATCCGGTGCCCGGTCCGCGTTTCGGTGCCCTATCCGCGTTTCGGTGCCCGCAGCAGCGTGCACCCGAAGACGGAACGGGCACCGAATCGCGGTGCTGCACCGAGTCCTTCCTGAGAGCAGCCCGCGGGCCGACAGCTGTCCACATGCTCGGCGCCGCTCCCATCATCCACAGCGCCGCGCGTGTGCCGGCTGACCACGGGGCACCGTACGGCCCATGGAGTCGACCCGAGCATCCGGCCTGGTCCTCAGCGGCGACATGGCTGCACAGGGGATCGGTCCCGGTGAGATCCGTCGAGCGGTACGGGACAACGTCCTGGCCAGGGTTCGCAGGGGCGCCTACCTTCCGGCATCGGCCTGGAGCGGCGCGCGGCCAGCGTCCAGGTACCGCTTCTTCGTCCAGGCCACGGCCGCCGCGATGCGGACCCCGGCCGTGCTCTCCCACGAGTCGGCAGCCGTCATGCACGGAATCCCACGGATCGGCCCGTGGCCGGAGGTGGTCCACGCTGTCCGGGAGCGCACCACAGGCGGCCGGTCCAGCGCCAAGATCGTGCGCCACGGTGTTCCGCAGATGCCTGACGTTGTGGTCGTCGACGGCGTCGCCGTCACCGGCGTCGCCCGTACGGTGATCGATCTCGCCCGAAGCTCCAGCTTTCTCACCGGTGTCGTCGGGGCGGACCACGTCCTTGCCAGCGGCATGTCGACGAGGGAGGAGCTCGAGCACGCCCTGCACGAGGTCAGGAGGATGCACGGCTACCGCAAGGCTCGACAGGTCCTTGACTTCGCCGACGGGCGGTCACAGTCCGTGGGGGAGTCGCTGAGCCGGGTACGCATGCACGAGATCGGCCTCCCGGCGCCCGACCTGCAGGTGGAGTTCCGGGACGACGACGGGTTCGTCGCCCGGGTCGACTTCTGGTGGGAGTCGCTGCGCCTGGTCGGGGAGTTCGACGGTCGCGGGAAGTACGTGCCGGCCGACGCCGACGAACGCCTCAGCACGTCCGAGGTCGTGTACCGGGAAAAGCAGCGGGAGGACAGGCTCCGACCGCTCGTCTCGTCGCTGGTGCGGTGGGGATGGCGGGAGGCCTGGAACCGGACCGTGCTCGAGACGGTGCTGGCGCGCGTCGGTCTGCGGCGCTCTCACTAGAACTGCCTTCGCACACCCGGCCCGTCCGCACGTGAGTGTGGGTAGCGCCCGTTCCGGTGCGTCTTCCTTCCTCCGGTGCCTGCAGGAGCAGGCGCCAGAGAATCGAAGACGCACCGGAACGACTGTCTGCCGCGGGGCGGCGGGCGCTTCCTTGTGCGCGGCGGAGGCAGGGAGCTTCGGGGGTCAGGCGGCGGGAGCTCCAGGTGTCAGGTGGCGCCGATCAGGTGGCGCGGAGGATCGCCCTCACTCCACGGGCAGCCGCCGCTCGAGGAACTCGGTGGTCCGGCGCCACGCGTCCAGCCGTGCCGGCTCGTGGAGGAACATCGGGTGCGGGTTGTCGAAGGCGTGGCCGGCGCCGTCGTGGAGGTAGAACTCCACCTCGGGTCCCTCCACGGCAGAGCGGATCTCCTCGACGGTCTCCAGCGGGATGTACTCGTCCGCGGTGCCGAAGTGGTGCAGGCTCGGCACGTCGACCCGGTCCGCCAGAGGCAGCAGGCGGGGCAGCGCCGAGCCGTAGTAGGCGACCAGGACGTCGACGTCCGCGACGGCGGCCACGTTGAACGCCAGGCCACCGCCGAAGCAGAAGCCCATGACGCCCGCGCCGCCGGAGACCTCGGGGCGGGCGCGGAGCGTGTCGAGGGCAGCGACCGAGTCCGACACGGCCAGCTCCCAGTCCACCTGCTGCAGCAGCGCCATGGCCTGCTCCATGAAGTCCGGGCGTGACTCGTCGACCGAGCCGTCCAGCCGCCAGTAGATCTCCGGGGCGAGCACGACGTAACCGAGCTCGGCGAGGTCCGCGCCGCGGCTCCTGATGTAGTCCGAGACGCCGAAGATCTCCTGCAGCAGCAGGATCCCGGGGCCGGTTCCCGACGGCGGGAGCCACAGGTGCGCCGGCATGTCGCCGTCCCGGGTGGGAACGGTGACGAGAGAGGTGGTGACGGTCATGGCGGGTACGTCCTCCTGACGGGTCGGGCCCCGGACGCCGGTGCCTCGGTAGGAGTGTGCCGGAGGACGTCCGGCACCGCAGGGGCGCGCGCCGCGGGGCCGTCACGCGCGGCGGCTCGGCGCACGCCGGTCCCTGCCGGTGGGCGCGGGGGACGCGAGCCCTACCGGTGAGCGAGACGGGCGGCGCGGCCTCGCTCGGCGGGCGGGGTGCGGAACCGCTCGATGGGGTCCGGGATGGTCAGCCCGTTCTCGCGCCCGTGGTGCCACAGCACGCCGGCGATGCCCACGAGCACGAACAGCACCACCGTGACCTGGGCGAAGCTGAACAGGTCGAACAGCAGACCGGACACGGCGATGGCGGCGATCGAGGCGGTGACCGCCTGGGCGCGGGAGGCGTCGGCGCGCGAGGCGGCCCGCAGTACCCCGCCCCGGGCGCTCGCGAGGGCCAGCGCGAAGAAGGCGATGACCGCCCCCACGAGAACGAGCCCGCCCTCCATGAGCGACATCAGGTACTGGTTGTCCAGCAGGGCGTACTCGTCCGGCAGGAACGTCCCCAGCCCCCGCCCGACCCACGGCGACTCCGCGAAGAACCTGTCGACGACCGGGTAGTCGGCGATCCGTGCGGTGACGCTGTCGTCCTCGGCCGCGCCGAGGAAGAAGCCGGTGATGGTGCCGAGGAGACCCGGCAGCATGGCACGGACAAGGACGAGCCCGCCGAGTGCGACCACCAGGAGGTTGAGCCGCTCGCGCACCGACAGGTTCACGGCGTAGACGACCATTCCCACCACGAGGGTCAGCACGGCGGAGCGCGTCACCGAGAGCAGCAGCCCCATGCCCAGGACGCCGGTGACCAGGAGCGCGAGCCAGCGGCGGTGAGCCGTGGCGGCGAAGCGCGCGAAGTGCAGCGCGATCGGTGCCATCGCACCGGAGATGACCCCGAACTCGATGGGATGGGTGGACGTGCCCTTGACGCGCACAAAGCCGCCGCGGTCGCCCATCCCGCCGACCTCCCGGGCGACGAAGCCCGGCGGACGGATCAGCTCGGCCAGGTCGAACGGCACGACGAACTGCGCCATGGCGATGAGGGTGCTGAGCACGGCGCCCGCCAGGAGGTACGTCAGCAGCATGTCCGCCTTCACCGCGTCGCCCAGGCTCGCGATGCCCAGCGCCACGACGATGAGCGGGAACATCACGAGCGCGACGCGGATCGACCCCGCGAACTCGACGCCCGTGAGCGGGCGCAGCTGCGCGGCGGCGAAGGAGACCGTCACCCCCAGCAGCAGGACCCAGCAGGCAGCCTCGGCCGGCGAGGTCAGGCGCCCGGGTGCCGGACGTCGGAGCCACCCCAGCAGGACCGCTGCGGCGATCGCGAAGATCAGCAGGCGCGGGGGCCAGCCGTTGGACTCCAGGGGGCCGGCCAGCACGAGCGCCGACGGGATCGCCAGCGTCACCAGCGGGACGAAGGACAGCGCGAGCCACGGGCCGGGGCGGTCGCCCCACGCTCCCGGGCCGGGCGCGCGGGTCAGCTCACCGAGCTCTTGACGACTCATGGCTCCGTGCCACGACCGGGTCGCTGCTCGTGCCCGGACCCGGTGTGAGCCGGCCGGTCATGCTCAGCCTGGGTGCCGGTGACGCGACGGCCGGGTGGCCGGCGGGCGCCGTCGCGGGGCCGGCGGTCGCCGTCGCCGGCTCGTCACCGGGCCCGGGAGCGGGTGCCGGACCGGGTTCCGGCGCGCCGCGGCGCCGTGCGCCGCGACGGTGCTCCAGGCCCATGTCGAGCAGCGTGGCCAGGGCGGCGGCGACGCCGAAGCCGATGACGACGATGGCACCCGCCGTGCGGAAACGGCTCGGCGTGACGTCCTCGATGGCGTCCGTGGGAACCGCCGGTGCGAGGTTGTACCGGGCTCCCTCGGTGGCGCCCGCCTCGGCCTGGAACTGGTCGAGGATCGTGGCCGCCTTGACCGTCACCTCGCCGAGGATGGCGTTCACGGTCGCCGGCGACTCCGCCGTCGCGATGATCTGGATGATGGGGTCGTCCCGCGCGGGGTCCGCCTCGATCGTCTGGTTCCGGTCCGGGTCGAGACCCAGACCGTCCTCGAAGGAGGCGCTGTTGAGGTTGCGAGCGAGGACGGCGGCGGCGAGGTTGGGCCCGCTGTACGGGTTCGCCTCGTACGGCTCGACGATCTCTCCGGTGACGGGGTCCGGCGGCGGGGGCGGTGGCTCCACCGGCGCCAGCACCGTCACCGACACCGACGACGAGTACACCGAAGGGACCGACTGATAGGCCTGGTAGGCGAGGATCCCGGCGAGCAGCATGACGGGGAGCGTCACGTACCAGCGGCGGAAGGTCGCACCCAGAATCGTGAAGAGATCCATGAAGTCCTCCAGGGGTCGTGCTGGAAGGCTAGGTGTTCTTTTTCCGTCGCACCGGCGTTTCGGCCGGGGAACAGTCCCGGGCTTCTGGTAGGGGGCGCAATCGGCGGATCTGCCGGGCCGGGTCCGGTACGTTCCCACGCATGCGAGGGCCGTCGCCCCGTCGAGGAAGGACCCGTCATGGCTGCTCTGACCGACGTTCTGATGATCACCTACAACAGCCCGCAGCACGTCCGGGTCTCGTTGCCGCACCTGCTGTCCACGTGCGACGAGTGGACCCGGGTCTGGCTCTGGCACAACGGCGACGACGAGGAGACGCTCGCCGTCACCTCTGAGCTCGCCGAGGACCCGCGCGTGCACAGGTTCCACCACAGCCGCGAGAACGTCCGGCTCACGGCCCCGACGAACTGGCTGTGGACCGAGTCCGACGCGACCTACGTCTCCAAGGTGGACGACGACTGCCTGCCCGCGCACGGGTGGATCGAACGGTTGCGCGACGCCCACGACGCCAACCCGCAGTTCGGCGCGGTCGGCTGCTGGCGCTTCATGGAGGAGGACTTCCTGCCCGACGTCGCCGGGAAGAAGATCGCCACGTACGACGGCGGACACCAGCTGCTGCGGAACCACTGGGTCCAGGGCAGCGGCTACCTCCTGCCGCGGGAGATGGTGACCCGGCAGGGCCCGCTGCGGCAGGGCCAGTCGTTCACGCAGTACTGCCTCGACCTCGCGCGCCGCGGCGCCGTCAACGGCTGGGCGTACCCGTTCATCCGGGAGGACAACCTCGACGACCCGCGCTCGCCCAACACCCTGTTCAAGGACGACGAGGACTTCCGGCGGCGCATGCCGCTCACGGCGCAGGCCCTCGGGATCACCTCGGTGGCCGACTGGGCGCGCCAGGAGCACGAGTCGGCCGTCGCCGTGCAGAGGGCGTCGCTGGACCTGCGCGAGTACTCGGGCTGGCGCGCGAAGCGCCGGGGTGCTCGCAGGCGGCTGGAGAAGCTCGTCCGGGGTCGCGGGAGCTGGTAGCGGCCGGCCGGCGTCAGCCGTAGGCGGACCGGCGACGCTCTGCCCGCTCAGCTCCCGCTCTGCTGGCGGGTGAGCTCGGTGACCTCGCGGTAGAAGCTGTTCGTCGCCTGCAGCTCGGACGGCGGCGCGAACGCCTCGAGCCGGCCGTCGGCGACCACCATGATCCGGTCGCAGAAGGACAGCGTCGAGAGTCGGTGCCCCACCATGAACAGCGTGATGGAGCCCTTGAGCTCGTGCAGCGAGTTCTTCACGAGGGACTCCGAGCGCACGTCGAGGGCGCTCGTGGGCTCGTCGAGGACGAGGATCTCGGGCCGGTCGGCGAGGGCGCGCGCCAGGCAGATCCGCTGCCGCTGGCCGCCCGAGACCGCGGCGGCGCGCTGGCCGACCACCGTCTCGTAACCGTTCTCCCAGCTCATGATCTCGTCGTGGATCTGCGCGCGCCGGGCGGCCGCCTCGATGTCCTGCTGCGTGAGGTGGGAGCGGTAGAACCGGATGTTGTCGGCCACGGTGCCCCAGACGAGCTGCGGGGTCTGCGGCACGTACGCGACGCGTCGCTGCCACTCGTCGCGACGGAACTCCCGCGCGTCGGTGCCGTTGACCTCCAGGGCGCCGGCGGTGGGGATGCGCAGCCGCAGCAGCAGCTGGACGAGCGAGGACTTGCCGGCGCCGGAGGGGCCGGCGATGCCGATGGCCTCCCCGCGCCCCACCGAGAACGTCAGGCCCTTGAGGACCTCGGTGTCGGGGCCGTAGCCGAAGCGCACCCCCCGCATCCCGATCCGCTCGACGACGTCGGGCAGGTGGCGGTCGCCGTCCTGGCGGGGGTTGGCGGTGTAGCGCTCCACGGCGTCGGCGAGGTGGTGCATGAAGGGCACGCGCTCGTCCAGGCCGGTGACCGCCGTCTGCACCTGCTGCCCGTAGGTCAGGGCCCGCAGAAGGATCAGCACGACGGCGGCGAGGCTGGCGATCTCGCTCATCCCCACCAGGGCGATGACCCCCAGGGCGAGAACCAGCAGCAGCAGCGCGACGCTCTGGTAGAGCGCCGGCACGCCCTGGGCGAGGAAGCGGGTGCGCAGCATCGGCCGGCGGATGCCGTCGATCTGGCGGTGGAAGGAGTCCAGGTACTCCGGTGAGGCGCCGAACACCTCGGTCTCCTCCGCCATGAGGACGACCTCCTGGACGCCCTTGGAGTACTCGATGTTCTCGGAGCTGAGCGCGGCGGCGTGCCGGCGCAGGCGCCTGGACACCGGTCGCAGCATCAGGAAGATCCCGGTGGAGACGACGCTGAGCATCACGGCGGCAGGCAGGCTCAGCACGAAGGCGGAGACCAGCAGCGTGACGAACACGAGGGCGGCGGAGATCCCGGTGCCGAGGGTGATGATGGCGTAGCTCGTGGCGTTGACGTGCGTGGTCATCAGGGACTGGAACTGCCCGTCGCGCTCCGACGCCTTGACGGGCCAGGCCGCCCCGGTGAAGGAGTCGAACAGGAGCCGCCGCAGGTTCGCCACGGCGTGGGCGGACATGCTCGCCGGCAGGTACGCCAGCATCAGCTGCAGCGCCCCCCGCACGATCGCCATGCCGACGCCGACGGCGAACATCACGTCGAGCGGCTCGCTCAGGCCGACCGGCCCGAGCTTCAGCGTCACCTCGGTCGCACCGTTGCTGAGCGCGCCGGCGATGGCGCCGACGATGGCAAGCAGCGCCGCCTCGGCCACACCGGCGACCACGGAGCCGGCCACCAGCAGGACCATCTTCAGCCGGGAGGTCTGGAAGAACGGCGCGAGGCGTCGCCAGGCCGCGCGCGCCTTGCGGGCGACGGCGAACGGGTTGGAGCGCCCTCTGGGCGGGGGCGCATCTGCTTTCGCCGGCACAGTGCTCCCTTCGCTCCGTACGGCCGGGCTGCGGGCCCGCGCTCGGCACACGCTAGCCGCGGCGAAGTTCCGGCGGAGGCGAATGCGGCCGCTTTCGCAGCGGTCGGCGCACGGCGGTCCGGGTGGTCCTCCGGTGGGTGGCGTCGTCGCCGGAAACCGACCGGTGAATCCGGACACCGCGCGCAGAGCGCGCCCTACAGTGCGTCTCGTGGAGCTCGCCACACTGCTGGAGCCCGGCAGCCGGGTCATCGACGTCGGAGCCGACGGCTCCGAGATCGCCGCTGCGCTGGCGGCCGCGGGCCGGGAGCGGTACCTCGGGCTCGTCCCCCCGCCGAGGCTCGACGCCGTCCGGGCCGGGGCCGGGGCGCTCGCGGGCCGCTTCGTCGCCCTGGAGCCCACCCTCGTGGCCCGGAGCAGCGCGGACGCGGTCATCCTGCGCGCCGAGCTCGCGCCCTATCTCTGGACCTTCCGGGACCTGAGCCACGCCCGGCTCGTCGCCGTGGAGCGCCGCGGCGGTCTCCGCGCCCTCGAGACACGGATGGCGGAGCTGCTGCCGCGGCTGCGTGGCCGCGCCACCCCGCGGGGCCGGTACACGTGCGGCGGGCGGGAGTTCGACGTCCTCGAGCTCGCCGGCACCCGGCGGCGCCGGGCGCGCCGCTACCTCTCCCCGTACTGGGGCGTGACGGGGCTCGTCGAGCGCCTCCAGGAGCACGGGGTGCGGTACGCCGCGCTGCGGTGGTTCGAGACCCTGCCGGAGCTGGAGCCGGGGGAGGACCTGGACCTGCTGGTCGCGGACGAGGACCTCGCCACTGTGGAGGCCCTCCTCGACGAGGAGCCGGGGACCATCCCGGTGGATCTGTACAGCGAGTCCGGCCAGACCGGCACCGACTACCACGGCATGTCGTACTACCCGCCCGCGCTCGCTCGCCAGCTCCTGGACCGGGCGGTCGTGCACCGGAGCGGGTGCCGGGTGCCCGCACCGCTCGACCACCTGCACTCGCTCGCCTACCACGCCGTCT
Source organism: Georgenia daeguensis (assembly GCF_039537705.1). Classification (NCBI taxonomy): domain Bacteria; kingdom Bacillati; phylum Actinomycetota; class Actinomycetes; order Allobogoriellales; family Allobogoriellaceae; genus Georgenia; species Georgenia daeguensis. The sequence goes on along the minus strand of NZ_BAABBA010000026.1, from coordinate 21,372 downwards.
ACCACAAGGGCCCGAGCTCGGGCCTGGCCTCACGCGCCTCGTCGTGGCGGGAGCCGGACCCCGAGCACGACTACACCGCGGTGCTCGGCGACCTCGCCGGCCGCCTGGGCGTGCCGCTGGAGCTGACCCTCGAGGGCGTCGACGAGCACCTCGCGGCCGTGGGCTGGCAGCCGCCGCCCGACACGCTGCGCCGCCTGGCCGCGACCAACCCGTGGATCCGTCCGCCCGACCTGGACGACGCCGAGGTCCCGGAGCCGGCGGTGTTCCTCGTGCGCGAACGGACCCTGGACGTCCTGGCCATGGAGGACGTCCGCCGGGTGGTGGGCACCCTCGGCTTCGAGATCGTGCTCGAGCGCGCGCTCGACGACGTCGCGCGCCGGCGGTGCGCCGAGGCGATGCGCGGCGGGAACTGGAGCCGCGGCCCGTTCCCGCGCTCGGGAGGCGGCCCCGCCGTCGCCGTCGTCACGCTGCACCACGGGCCCCGGCGGCCGGGCGCCGCGCTGCGGGAGCGGTACCCGTGGCTGTCCAACACCGACATCTACCTGGCGAAGACGCGCATCCGCGACCTCGTCGCCGCCCGGCTGCCCGAGGGCGAGCGCTTCAACCCCGTGCACTCCTCCGACAACGAGCCGGAGGCGTGGGAGTACGTCGAGCTGGCGGTTCCGGACGAGGCGGAGTCGCTGGGGGCGGAGGTCCGCCGCCGGCGTGAGGAGTACGCCACGGACGTCCCGGTCGTCGCCGTGCTGAGCCGCGGCCGCCGCGCCAAGGTGGAGGTCGTCGAGCACGACGGCCGCCTCGCCGTCCGCAAGACGTTCGCCCGCCCGGCCCGGGCGCACCTGGAGCGCGAGCTGCGCGGGCTCCGCGAGCTCGCCCCCGACGTGCCCGTCCCCGACCTGCTCGGGACCGGGCCGAACTGGTTGCTCACGAGCTTCCACCCGGACCGGCTGCGCATCGCGGACCGGCCGGGCGGCCGGCTGGTCCCGCTCCGGGCCGCGCGCGGGATGGTCGACGTCCTGCGGCGGGTCCACGCCCAGGGGTACGACCTCATCGACGCCAAGCCGCAGAACTTCCTCCTCGGCCCCGACGGGCTGCGGCTCATCGACCTGGAGTTCCTCCACCGCTACGACGGCGAGCCGCCGGAGTTTGAGCACCTGTACGGCTTCGTGGGGGTCCCGGACGACTTCGACGGCGACCTGCCTTTCGTCGACGACCTCTCCTACGACCTGCGCTGGCGCCCGTACGTCGGCCTGTCGATGGAGTCCCTGCTCCACGACCCCGCCTGGGTGCAGCACCTGCGACGGACCGCGTTCCGGCTGACCCGGGTGGTGACCGGCTCCAGCGAGCCCGTCCGCCGGGTCGGGCGCGCCGGGCGCCGGGCGGCCCGCGGGGGCCGGCGCAGCGCGGCCACGGCGTACCGGGCCTGGGCGCGCAGCCGCGTCCCCAGCCTCGTCGGCGGCGCCCGATGAACGGCCGGCCGCCGGCGCCGGCGGTGATCGTCCCGGCGCACAACGAGGAGTCGGTCATCGCGGACGGGCTCCGCGCCCTGCTCGCCGACGCGCGCCCGGGCGAGCTCGACGTCGTCGTCGCCTGCAACGGGTGCACGGACGCCACGGCGGACCGCGCCCGGGAGGCGGCGGCCGCGCTCGGGCACGACGTCACCGTGCTCTCCCTGGCGGAGCCCTCGAAGGTCGCCGCCATCCGCGCCGCGGAGGAGATCGCCACCGGCTTCCCGCGCATCTACCTCGACGCCGACGTCCGCTGCCCGACGGTGACCGCCCGGGCCATGATCGCGGCCGTCCGGGACGGGGCGGCCGTGGCGGTGCCGCGCCGGGTGCTCGACACCGCGTCCGCCGGCCCGGTGGCCCGCGCGTACTACGAGGGGTGGGCCTCCCTGCCCTGGGTGCAGGAGCAGCTCGCCGGCCGGGGCGCCTACACGCTCGGCCGGGAGGCGCGGGCCGCGTTCGGCACCTTCCCGGACGGCATCGCGGACGACCGCTTCGCCACCACCCGGGTGCGCCGCGAGGAGGCGGTGATCGTGCCGGAACCGGTCGTGGTCCGCCCGCCCGGCCGGCTGCGCGAGGTGCTCACGGTGCGCCGCCGCGTCTACGCCGCCAACCAGCTGGTGGACGGCCCGGCGCACGACGCCGCCCGCTCCGAGCGGTTCGCGGGGCTCGGCCGTGCGGTCCTGGCCCGTCCCGCGCTCCTGCCCGCCCTCCTCACCTTCAGCGCGGTGACCGCAGTCGCCAAGGTCTCCGCGGGCATCGCGGTCCGCCGCGGCACGGTCGCCTGGGGCCGTGACGACCGGCGCGGCGGTGCCGCGGGCCCCTCGGCACCGGCCGCGTCACGCCCCGCGGTGCGCGCCGGCGGGGCCGCCGGGACCACGGCCCCGGTCGACGTCGTGGTGCTGACCTACCGCAGCGCGGGCTACGTGCGCGAGTGCCTCGAGGCCGTGGACGCCGCGCTGGCCCGCGTCCCGGGAGCGCGCATCATCGTGGTCGACAACGGCTCCGGCGACGATCTCGCAGCGGCGGTGGACGGCGTGTCCGACCGTCTCGAGCTCGTGCTGCGGGACGTCAACGACGGGTTTGCCGGCGGCTGCCACGCCGGCGCCGCCCGCTCGGACGCCGCCCGGCTGCTCTTCGTCAACCCCGACGCCGTCGTCGACGCCGGCGCCGTCGAGGCGCTGCTCGCCTGCGCGGAGCGGCACCCGGAGGCGGGCATCGTCGGCGGCCGTTCGGTGACCGACGGGGGCGGCACGGACCCGCGGTCCTGGTTCGGCAGGCCGACGCTGTGGTCCGCCGTCTGCTTCGCCACCGGCCTCTCGAGCGCCTTCCCCGGCTCGCGGCTGCTCGACCCCGAGTCCTCGGACCGGTGGCGTGGCGAGGCCCGCGAGGTCGGCGTGGTCAGCGGCGGGCTGATGCTGGTGGAGCGGCGCGCGTGGGACGCCCTGGGCGGCTTCGATCGCGACTTCTTCCTCTACGGCGAGGACGCCGACCTGAGCCTGCGCGCCCGCCGCGCGGGCTGGTCGCCGCGCGTGTGCCCGGAGGCCCGATTCCGCCACCGGGTCGGGGCGTCGTCGGCCGGGTCCAACCGGCTGCCGCTGGTGCTGCGCGGGCGCGTGACGACGTACCGCAAGAACCTGCCGGCGCCGTGGGGCCGGGTCGCCGGCGAGCTGCTCGTGGTCGGCACCGGGCTGCGGGCTCTCGCCGCCGGGCTGCGCCGACCCGGCGGACGTCCGGCCATGGGGGTGGACGCGTGGCGGGACGCCTGGCGCCGTCGGGCGCAGTGGCGCCGCGGCTGGCGCGCGGGAGAGCGTCCCTAGCCGGGCCTGCGCTCAGAGGTACAGCACCCGGAAGCGCCAGCTGCCCCGCACCCGGCCGGCCGCGCCGGCCGCCTGCTCGACCCAGCGCCAGCGGCGGGCCGGGGACACCGCGGCGGCGGGCGCGGAGAGGAGGAGCCCGGCCCAGCGCGCGGCCACGCCCGCCAGCCGGGGCCGCGGCATCCCGCGGGGGCCGTAGTCGCGGTAGAGCCGCCCGCGCGAGATCCCGGTGCGGAAGGCCTTGACGGCGACCGAGCGCAGGGTGTGCCGGTGGCGGTAGTGCACCACCGCGTCCGGCGCGTACGTCAGCCGGTGGCCGGCCAGCTGGAGCCGCCAGCAGAACTCCGTGTCCGGCCCGCCGTAGTCGTAGTCCGCGGCGAACCCGCCGACGTCGTCGAAGACCTCGCGGCGCACGCCCAGGTTCGCGGTGATCGCCCGCGGCAGGAAGCCGGCCACCACCGGCAGGTGGTCCGGGTGCCGCGGCATGTAGGGCGTCCGGACGGTGGTGAGCTTGTCGTTCTCGATCGCGCCGCCCACGGCGTCGGAGGTGCGCAGGGCGGCCACCATCGCGCTCACCCAGCCCGGCGCCACCTCGTCGTCCGCGTCGCAGAAGAGGAGGAGCTCGGACGACGACGACGCCGCCCCCGCGTTGCGGGCCGCGCTGGTCCCGGGGCGGGCGCAGGAGATCGCGCGCAGCCCGGGCACCCGGCCCTCGAAGGAGCGGCAGACGTCGAGCGTGCCGTCCGTCGAGCCGTTGTCGATGACGACGACCTCCCAGGGCACGTCGACGTCCTGGCGGGCGAGCGCCTCCAGCTGCGCCGGGAGCGTCCCGGCGGCGTTGAGCGCGGGGATCACGACGCTCACGACGGTGTGGCTCATCCTCCGAAGGGTAGCCACGCGGGACGGCGCGGACAGGCGATCCACGGCCCGGAGGTGACCGGCGCAGCCGGCCGGTCGGGGAGCGCCCGAACCCAGGTCAGGACGCGCCGCCCGACCCTACGCTGGGCGATCAGGAACAACGTCCGAGTGGAGCCTCATGTCCGCACCGTCGAGCGTCCCGCCCCGCAGACGACCGCGCGCGTGGGTGACCCTCCTGGCCGTCCTCGCGGCCGTCCTCTCCCTGGTCGCCGGGTGCTCCGACGAGGCCCCCGGACCGACGCCCACGGAACCGCCCACGTCCGGCGCGCCGTCGCCGACGCCGTCCCCGACGCCCCCGCCCCCGCAGGTGAGCGACTTCCCCGACGAGACGAGCACCGGCGTGCCCGCGGGCACGCGCCTGGAGAGGAGCGAGAAGCTCAAGATCACGGAGGACGGGACGGTGATCGACGGCCTCGAGATCTTCGGCAACGTGGTCGTGGAGGCCGACGACGTCGTCATCCGCAACTCTCGCGTGGTGATGACCTCGGGCAAGATCGCGATCCGCGTGGAGGGCGAGAACTTCCTCATGGAGGACAGCGAGATCGACGGGCAGGGCCGGGCCAACCCGGCCGTCGCCTTCAACGACTACACGCTGCGCCGGGTGCGGATCTACAACGTCGCCGAGGGGCCGCGGATCGCCGGCGACGACGTCACGATCGAGGACTCCTACATCCACGACGTCGTCCAGCGGGGCGACAACCACACCGACGTCATCCAGGTCATGAAGGGCGAGAACATCGTCATCCGTGGCAACAACCTGCAGGCGTACAACCCGGAGACCGGCAACTTCGGCAACGCCGCCTTCATGTTCGGCGAGGACTCCGGGCCGGTGTCCGGCTGCCTCGTCGAGGGCAACCTGATGAACGGCGGCAACTACACCGTCAACGGCGGCGGCAGCGGGACGGACGGTGCGGCGTGCGAGTTCCGCGACAACGCCTTCCAGGGCGACAGCCGCTACGGCGCCTCCGCGAACCTGGGGCCGAACGTGGTCTGGGACGACTCCAACGTCGAGGTGGGCAGCTGGCGGCCGGTGCGGGGCTGAGGGCCGGGCACCACGGCCGAGCGCCGAGGGCGTCGAGGCGGCTCCGATCCGGTCCGGGCCCGCGGGCGTCCTGGGTACTGTGGGCCGCCATGGCCCACAAGGAAGCGCCCGAGCTGCGCTGCCGGTGCGGCGCCCCGTGGAGCCCGGCGGCCCGGGATCCTGCGTGCCCGGCGTGCGGGCGCCGGTGGGGCGACGAGGTGGGGATCCTGCGTCTCGCCGAGGGGGACGAGCCCTGGGAAGACGTCCCCGAGCAGGTGCGGGCGGCCGCGCTGCGCGCCACCAGCGCGGACGCCCTCGTCGAGCAGATGGTCGACGGCGACCAGCCGTGGCCGGGCGACGTCCGGCGCCGTCTCCTCCACCCGGCCGGCGGGGCCGCCGCGACGCTGGTGCCGCTCACGCCCGGCGCGGCCGTGCTCGACCTCGGCACCGGGTGGAGCACCCTCGCGCGGGCCCTGAGCACCTTCGGCGCGGAGGTGACGAGCGCCGACTGGGTCTACGCGCGCCTGCGTCTCGAGACGCTCCTGAACGACGCACCCGCGGGCCGCGCGGTGCACCTGGACCTCGGCCGCGCGCTGCCGTGGCCCGACAGGACCTTCGACGCCGTCTTCGTCGACACCGCAGAGATCCGCCGGCTCCTCGGGAACCGTGCGGACGCGGACGCGGTCCTCTCCCGCGTGCTGGCGGAGGTGCGCCGCGTGCTGGGCGACGACGGCGTCGCGGTGGTCGGCACGCACAACCGCCTGTCGGACCTGCCCGGTGAGATCCGTCCCGCCGGCCGCCGGCGGGCGGGCGCCCGGGAGGTCCGGGCCGCCCTCCGGTCGCCGTGGGACGACGGGCCCCTGCGCGCGGCGGGGCTGCGCCCGGCGCGGGTGATCGCAGCCCTGCCCCGCCGGGATGCGTGGCGGTGGATGGTGCCCCAGGAGCGCCTGAGGGAGCACCTGCGGGCGCAGCTTCCGCCGTCGTCCCTGAGGCGACGTGCGGTGCGGGCGGCGGCGGCCGCGGGAGGGGCCCGCTGGCTGGCGCGGGACTACTACGTGCTCGCCCGCACGGCGCACGACGGCGCCACGCCGCGGACCCTCGGTGAGGTGCTGGCGGGCACGAGCGAGCAGCCCGCCCCGGTGACGATGGCGCTGAGCGACGCGCGGGTGGCCGTGCTGGGGTCGCGGGACTTCGTCAAGGTGCCGCTCTCCGCGGAGCAGCAGGAGCAGGTCGTCGCGGAGGTGCGCAAGACGCACGAGGCGGCCGGCACGGCGCTCGGGGCCTTCACCCTGGAGGGCGCGCGCGTGGAGCACTGGGGAGCGGTCCCGTACGCCGTGTACCCGCTGGTGAGGTCCCGCGGGTCCTCGGACCTGCACGCCGCACGGGCGGCGCTGCAGGGAGTCCTTGGCGAGGTCGGTGGCGGCGAGATGGCGCTCCTGCGCGAGACGGCGTTCTGGGCGCGGCTCGTGTCCCCGCGAGGGCAGGCCGACGCCGCCGGCGCCCACGCTCACGCCGTGCGCGACCACGTGCTGGCCACGTGCGCCGACGCCAGGGTCCCGGTCGGGGCCACCCACGGCGACCTCCACGCGGGCAACGTCCTGCTGCCGGCCACGGGCGGGCCGCAGCTCGTCGACTGGAACCGGTTCGAGACGAACAACCCGCTGCTGCTGGACGGCGTGTTCGCCGCGGCCGAGGAGTTCCGGGCCGCGCACCGTGCGACGTTCGCCGAGGCGCTGCTCGCGTTCGTCGACGGCACCATGGGCGGCCGCACCGCGGAGCGCGCCCGCGCGCTGCTCGGCGATCTCCGCCCCCTCGAGGCGGCCGCCGTCGTCTTCCTCGACCGCGCCATGACCTACGGGCAGCCGCGCCCTCGGTACCGCCCCTGGACCCTCCCGCCGCTCCGGCGGACGGGCGAGGCCCTCGCGGCGCGGCTCGCCCAGCCGCAGGAGCGGTAGGCGATCAGGCGCTCCGCTCCTCGACGACCCCCGCCAGCGGGCGCCGGTGGTGCACGGGCTGCGGGCGCCGCCGGGCGGCGCGCAACGGGGTCGCCACCGGCACCGTGACCGGGGCACGGACGGCCGCGGGGGCACGGCCCAGGACCCGGTCGTACGCGGCGAGCAGGTGGGGGACGGAGTGCTCCCACGAGAGGCGGGTCATGAAGCGGGCCCGGCCGGTCTCGCCCATGCGCGCGCGCCGCCAGGGGGAGTCGAGCAGCTCCGCGATGCAGTCCGCCAGGGAGGCGGCGTCGTTGGGCCGGGCGTACACGCTCGCGTCCCCGGCGGAGACCCGGCCCTCGGTGAGGTCGAACTGCACGACCGCCTTGCCGAGCGCCATGTACTCCATGATCTTGTTCATCGTCGAGATGTCGTTCATCTCGTTGGCCTCGTCGGGGTTGACGCACACGTCCGCCGTGGCCAGGAGGGTGGCGAGCTCCTCGTCGCTGATGCGCCCCAGGAACGTCACGTTCTCCTGCAGGCCGAGCTCCTCCGCCCGGGCCACGAGGCGGGTGAACTCCGGGCCCGAGCCGGCCAGCGAGAACTGGATGTCCCGCCGTCCCCGCCGGTTGACCAGGAGGTCGGCGGCGTCGAGGAGGTAGTCGATTCCCTCCTGGATCCCCATCACGCCGACGTAGGCGACGAGGTGGCGCTTGCCGCGGCGCACCGCCGGGTCCTCGCGGGCGTGGGCGAACCGGCTGACGGTCGGGGCCGACCGCACCACGAAGACGTCCTCGGGCGCCATGCCGCCGCGCTCGACCGCGATCCGCCGGTAGCTCTCGTTGGTGGCGATCGACACGTCGGCCGTCGCGAACGTCCACCGCTCGAGGCGCTCCATGAGCCGGACCAGCAGGCTGCCCCGGTGCCGGCCCTTGGCCATCATGAGTTCGGGGCACGCGTCGTGGTGGTCGAAGACGAACCGGGTGCCGGAGAGCAGCCGGAAGGGCTGAGCCACGAGGAACAGCAGGTCCGGCGGGTTGCACGCCTGGATGACGTCCAGGCGCCCCGCCCGGTGCACCTTGAGCGCGAGGGCGAGCTGCGCGGCCAGCGCGAGCGGGTACTCGAGCAGGTACCCCGCCGCGCGCCGAGCCTCGAAGGGGCTCGCGTACCGGTAGATGTTCACGCCCTCGAGCACCTCGTGGGCCTGCGGGTGCTGGCTCGAGCGCGGGCAGATCACGTTGACGTCGTAGCCGGCGTCACGCAGCGTGCGCGCCTCCTGCCACACCCGCTTGTCGAACGGCACCGCCAGGTTCTCCACGAGGATCAGCACACGCGGGCGGCGTCCGGCGTCCCGCGGCCTCCGGCGGGACCGGAACAGCCCCGGCGCCGCCACGCGGTGGCGCGGGCTCACCACGTCAGCCCCACGTAGTTGGTCGCCCCGTTGTGCGGCCGGGCGACGCCGCACAGGTCCAGCACGGTCTGCTCGGCCCGGGACTCGTCCGCCACCCGCGAGTAGGCGGGGTTGTTCTGCGTCACCACGATCACGTCGGCCTCGCCGGTCACCCGGCCGAAGTCGTCGTCGAGGTGCTCAGCGATGTGGGGCAGGACGCTCAGCACGTAGGCCCGGTTCGCGCCGATGAGCTTGCGGAGGTTGACGTGCTCGTCGTGGATCCGCACGTCGTAGCCCTTGCCGAGCAGGCGCTCGGCGAGCTCGAGCGAGGGGCTCTCCCGCAGGTCGTCGGTGCCTGCCTTGAAGGCGAGCCCCAGGATGGCCACCCGCTTGGCACCGACCGCCTCGATCTTTCCCAGCGCGAGGTCGAGGTGCGCCCGGTTGCTCGGCAGGATCGACTCGAGGACGGGCACGCTGGCCCCGTTGCGGCGGGCGCGGTAGGTGAGCGTGCGCAGGTCCTTGGGCAGGCACGAGCCGCCGAAGGCGAAACCGGGGGTGAGGTAGCGGCTGGAGATGTTCAGCCGGGTGTCGGACTTGAAGATCGACATGACCGCGTGGCTGTCGACCCCGTGGGCCTCCGCGACGCGCCCGATCTCGTTGGCGAAGGCGACCTTGAGCGCGTGCCAGGCGTTGTCGGAGAACTTCACCATCTCGGCGACGGCGATCGACGTCCGGGTGACCTCGCCGGCGAACGGCCGGTACAGGGACGCCGCCACCTTCGCCGAGCGCTCGTCGTCGGCCCCGATGACCGTCTTGGGCGGCGAGAGGAAGTCGGCGACCGCGGTGCCCTCCCGCAGGAACTCGGGGGAGAACGCCACCCCGAAGTCGTGCCCGGCGCGCTTGCCGGAGGTCCGCTCGAGCAGCGGCACGAGGTCGCGCTCGACCGTGCCGGGCGGGACGGTCGAGGTGATGAGGACGAGGCGCCAGGTGTCGTCGTCGGCGATCGCGGCACCGATGTTGCCGATGACCTTGAACACGTCGTCGAGGTGGACGTCGCCGTTGCGGCCCGACGGCGTGCCGACCGTGACGAGAACGACGTCCGAGGACGCCACCGTCCCCGGGCCGTCGGTGGTGGCGCGGAGCCTGCCGCGGTCGACGTTGTTCTCGACGAGCTCGCTCAGCCCGAGCTCGCTGACCGGGCTGACGCCGCTGTTGATCTGCTCGACCTTGATGGTGCTGACGTCCACACCGACGACCGTGTGACCGCTCTCGGCGAGGCAGGCGGCCGTGACCGTGCCGACATAGCCGAGACCGACGATTGCGACTCTCATGGCGTTCTCTCCCCCTGGTACCCGGCTGCTGCCGGGCCTCCTCGGTGGTGACCTGTACCCGTGGCGTTCATCAGACCCGTCAGGCGTCGGTCGACGGAGGCGGGCGGCAGGCGAACACGAGGTGAACGCCAGGGGTGGCCCCCGGGGTGAGGGCCCGTGCGAGGGGAGTGAGGGGGGTCCGCACCGCGCTGGGAGGGGGCGGTGCGCGACGTGCGCCGGCGTCGGCGGGGGGCACCCGCGCTGTCGCCGGGCCGGAGTTGTGGCTAAGATGTCCAGGTTGCCTCGGCGAGGGACGCCGGACGGGCCCTGGTGGGTCCGGCAAGGGTGGCGCACGTGTCCGACGCGTGCGAGGCCCCCGGTTTCCGTGATCGACGCGGTGGTGCCCAGTCGCGCCGTCCGTACGACGTCCCACGCTGAGGCCCACCGCCCACTGAGAAGCACAGTCCCCCAAGGAGAACCCCGTGGCCGACACCGCCAAGCTGACCGCAACCCCGCGCACCGAGTTCGGCAAGGGTGCTGCCCGCCGCACCCGCCGCGCCGGCCTGATCCCCGCCGTCCTGTACGGGCACGGCGCCGAGCCGCAGCACCTCGCGCTGCCCTCGCACGACACGTTCCTCGCGGTGAAGAACCACGCGAACGCGCTGGTGACCCTCGACATCGAGGGCAAGGAGCAGACCGCTCTCGTCAAGGACATCCAGCGCGACCCGGTCAAGCGCCACATCGAGCACCTGGACCTGGTCATCGTCCGCGCCGGCGAGAAGGTCACCGTCGAGGTGCCCGTCCACGTCGAGGGCGAGTCGGCCCCCGGCACCATCCACCAGATCGAGCTCCAGACCCTCACGGTCACGGTCCCGGCCACGCGCATCCCCGAGGTCGTCACCATCACGATCGACGGGCTGGAGGACGGCTCGATCGTGCGCGTCGCCGACATCCCGCGCCCGGCCGACGCCTCCATCGAGGACGACGCCGAGTCCGTCGTCGTCGTGATCTCGGTCCCGCGCGCCTCCGCCGAGGACATCGAGGCGGACGAGGCGGCCGCCGAGGCCGGTGCCGCCGCCGGTGCCGAGGGCGGCTCCGCCCCGGCCGAGGAGTCCGAGGAGGCCTGACCTCCCGCAGCACCCCGTCGCGCCCAGGCCCCCGTGGCCTGGGCGCGACGCGCATGTCGGGGCCCGGTGCGATCATGGGCCGGAAGTGAAGCAGAAGGAGCAGCATGAGTCCGTGGCTCGTCGTCGGGCTGGGCAACCCCGGTCCGCAGTACGCCGGCAACCGGCACAACGTCGGCCACATGGTGCTCGACGTGCTGGCCGCCCGGATGAGCGGCTCCTTCACCAGCCACAAGGCGCGCGCGGCGGTCCTCGACGGCCGGCTGGGCATGCTGCCCGGCGGGGCCCCGGGGCCGCGGGTCATCCTGGCCAAGCCCGCCTCGTTCATGAACGTCTCCGGCGGCCCGGTCGGCGCACTGGTGAAGTTCTACGACGTCGACCCCGCGAACCTGCTCGTCGTGCACGACGAGCTGGACCTGCCGCCCGACACGCTGCGCCTCAAGCTCGGCGGGGGAGAGGGCGGCCACAACGGGCTGCGCTCGATCAGCCAGGCGCTCGGGACCAGGAACTACGTGCGGCTGCGCGTGGGCATCGGCCGTCCCCCCGGGCGGATGGACGCCGCCGACTACGTGCTGCGCGACTTCGCCTCCGCCGAGCGGGCGGACCTCGCCGTGACCCTGGAGGAGGCGGCCGACGCGGTGGAGGAGGTCGTGACCCTGGGCCTGGAGAAGGCGCAGCTGCGGCTGCACACGGCCGTCTGACCACGCCGGGGCGCCGTGCCCCGCGTCACCCGTGGCTCACCCCGGGCCCGAGCCCGGCTTCACCCCGCCGACGACCCGCACGGGGCTCCCTGCCGCCCCGAAACTTCGGACCAGGTCCCGCCCTGCCCGTCCGCCTCCTGCGGAGCGCGCCGGCGTGGACCGGTCGTGCGGTCGAGCGAGAGGTTCAGGGCCATGGTCGGTGCCGGGAGGCGGCGTGGAGCTCGGGCGCAGAGGAGCGCCGGGAGGTTCGGTGCGGTCGTGGTGGCGGCGCTCGCCCTCGCCCTGGGCATCGTCCAGCCGGCCGGTGCCGGGGAGGCGCCGACGGCGGAGGTGGCGCCCGGCGGCGTGGCAGCAGCCCCCGATGCGGCCGGTGCCGTCCCCGGCTCGGACGTCACGTCGCCGGCGGAGATTTCCGGGGCGTCCGGCACCGTCGTCGCGCCCAACTTCTCCCCGACGGCAGGCCCCGAGGCACCTGACGTGGTCGCCACCAGCCTGTGGTGGCGCTGGACCGCGCCGTCCACCGGCACCTACCGCCTCCACACCCACGGCAGCGAGCTGGACACGGTTCTCACCGTCAGCACCGGTACGGCCGGGGCACTGAGAGAGGTCCGCACCAACGACGACGCGGGCAGCGTGGTCACCTCTGAGCTCACACTCCCGGCGAAGGCCGGCACGTCATACCTGATCGAGGTCGAGACCAGGCACGGGCCGGGGCTCGTCACCCTCGCCTGGTCCGGCCAGGGCGCCGCCGCCTCGCAAGGGCGCGGCGGCGCACCGGACAGTGGCAGCGACCGGACGAGCGACCCCGGGGCCATCCTCCCCGGCCCGACCGCGACGGCGCTCGCGGTCGACGACGGCGTCCCGGTCTCCGTGAACACGGGCGAGAAGCCCCAGTCCAAGCTGTGGCGTCACGACGGCACCTGGTGGGCGGTGCTCGCGTCGACGGACGTGTCCCCGGCCGGCACCTGGCTCTGGCGCTACGACGGCGGCCGCTGGACCAACGTGCTTCGCCTCAGCGCCGACGCGACCCTACGGGCCGACACCAAGCGCGTCGGGAACGTCACGCACATCCTCCTGCACGGGCCCTCGCCGGTCCTCGTCTCCGTCGAGTACGTCCCCGGCACGCGGACGTACCAGCCGTGGGCGGCCCGACCGACCGCCACCCCCGTCTCGCTCTCCGGCAGCGAGACCGCCACCATCGACATCGACTCGACGGGGCGGATGTGGCTCGCCTCGGACAGCGCGACCAGCGTCGAGGTGCGCTACGCCGACGCGCCCTACCGGTCCTTCTCCTCCAGGACCGTGCTGGCGTCCAACATCACCGAGGACGACATCGCCGTGGTCACCGCCATGCCGGGCGGGAAGATCGGCGTGCTGTGGTCCAACCAGTCCACCCGCCGGTTCGGGTTCCGTACCCACACCGACGGCGCGAGCCCGTCGACGTGGGGCAGCGACGAGGTGCCCGCCAGCCAGTCGGCGCTCAACGTCGGCGGCGGGATGGCCGACGACCACCTCAACGTCGCCGTGGCCTCGGACGGGACGCTGTACGCCGCCGTCAAGACGTCCTACAACCGCTCGGACCGGCCCGTGATCGGCCTGCTCGTGCGCCGACCGAGCGGGTCGTGGGACAACCTCCGCGAGGTCGACAACATCGGCACCCGCGGCATCGTGCAGCTCGACGAGACCGCCGGGACCCTGCGGGTGATCTACACCGAGAGCACCAACTTCGACGACATCCTCATGAAGACCGCCTCCACCCGTGACCTGGTGTTCTCGGACTCGCCCACGACGGCGATGGACGGCAACTTCAACAACGTCACCGGGACGAAGGAGAACGTCGCCGGCGCCCGCATGATCATGGCGTCCTCGGTGGACGAGGCGTACTCCACGCTGATCGGGACCGGCCCGACGCCGGAGCCCGACCCCGAGCCGAGCGCGCCGGTGGTGGCGGACGGGTCGGTGAGCACGACACAGGACACGGCCGTCTCGGGGACGCTCAGGGTCGTGTCGAGCTCAGGCGGGCCGCTGGTGTTCGAGGTGGTGACCGCGCCGCGGCTGGGCACGGTGACCCTGACGGATGCCGCGACCGGGGCGTTCCGGTACGTGCCGGCGGCCGGAGCGCTGGGGCAGGACTCCTTCACGTTCCGGGTCCGGGACGGGGCGCTGTGGTCGGAGCCGGGGACCATGAGCGTGACGATCACGGCACCGGCGCCCGCGCCCACCGGGGTGCGCGGCCAGTGGCTGATGGAGGAGGGTGCGGGCACCACCGTCGGCGACTCCTCAGGGTGGGGCAACCACGGTACGGTGCAGGGCTCGGTCGCCTGGGGGCCGGGACGGGCGGGCTCGGGCCTCGTGCTGGACGGGACGGGCGGGTACGTGCGAGTCCCGGACTCTGCATCGCTGGACCTCTCCGGCCCGATGACGGTGGCGGCGTGGGTGCGTCCGCAGGTGCTGGCGACCCAGTACGTGGTGAAGAAGGCGACGAACGGGACCCGAGACGGTTTCGAGCTGTCCCTGTCGAGCACGGGGCGGGGGTTCTTCCGCGTGAACGAGGCGACCTCGGACGACCGGTACCGCGTCAACGCCACATCGGTCCACCCGCTGGGCACCTGGGTGCACCTGGCCGGGACGTATGACGGGACGACGATGCGGTTCTACGTCGACGGGGTCCTCCAGGGGTCGGTGGCGGGACCGTCCGCGGTGGCGACGAACGGGCTCGCGCTGGGCATCGGCGCCGAGCCGGGCGGGTACCGCAAGTTCCGCGGCGGGCTGGACGAGGTCCGGGTGTACGACCGGGCGTTGACCGCGCAGGAGATCGGCGGGCTGGCGGGACGCTGACCCGCGGGACGCGGAGCAGTCGTGACGCGACGTCGCTGACCCGCGTCGCCGTCGTCCGGTCCGACGCGGTGGAGCGGCGGCCCACGCGCAGGTGCGAGGATCGGTGCCATGTCGATGGGCGGGATGCACGGGGGGATGGGCGGGCCCGGCGGGTACGGGCGCTCGCTCCGGCAGGACTCCTCCGTGAAGGACCACCGCCTCACGCCGGGCACCACCCGGCGGGTCCTCGACTACGCCCGGCCGTACCGGTACCAGATCTTCTGGTTCCTCCTCCTCGTGGTCGCCGGCGCCCTGCTCGTGGTGGCGACCCCGTTGCTGCTGCAGCGGATCATCGACGACGGCGTGGCCGCCGGGGACCGCAGGCTCGTCGTGGTGCTCGCCTCCCTGGTGGCGCTGGTCGCGGTCGGTGAGGCGGTGCTGGCGCTGGTCCAGCGGTGGTTCTCCACCCGCATCGGCGAGGGCCTGATCTACGACCTTCGCACCGACGTCTTCTCCCACGTCCAGCAGCAGTCCATCGCCTTCTTCACCCGCAGCCAGACGGGCTCGCTCGTCACGCGCCTGAACTCCGACGTCATCGGCGCCCAGCGGGCCTTCACCTCCACGCTGTCGGGCGTGGTCTCGAACGTCATCTCGGTCGTTGTCGTCCTGGCCACGATGCTCGCGCTGTCCTGGCAGATCACCGTCCTGGCGCTCCTCGTGGTGCCGTTCCTGCTGCTGCCCGCCCGCCGCGTGGGGCGGCGCCTCGCGGGGCTGAACCGGCGGGGCATGGAGCTCAACGCCGAGCTGGGAAACCGGATGACCGAGCGGTTCAACGTGGGCGGCGCGCTGCTCGTCAAGCTCTTCGGCACCCCCGCGCGCGAGGACGCCGAGTTCGCGCAGAAGGCCGCCGCCGTGCGGGACATCGGCATCCGCACGGCGATGAGCAGCCGCGTCTTCTTCGCGGCGCTCGGGGCCATGGCCTCGCTCGCCACCGCGCTGGTCTACGGGGTGGGCGGTGTGCTGGCCATCGACGGGACGGTCACGGTCGGGACGCTCGTCGCGTTCGCCGGCCTGCTCGGCCGGCTCTACGGGCCGGTCACCGGCCTGAGCAACGTCCAGGTGGACGTCATGAGCGCGCTGGTCAGCTTCGAGCGCGTCTTCGAGGTGCTCGACCTGCGGCCCCTCATCACCGACGCCCCCGACGCCGTCGACCTGCCCGGCGGCCCGCTCTCGGTGGAGCTCGACGACGTCCGCTTCTCCTACCCCCGGCCGGAGCGCGTCTCGCTGGCCTCCCTCGAGGGCCTGCCTCCCGCGAAGCAGGCGGAGCCCGCGGGCCGGGCCGGCGGCCGCGTGGACGCCGGTGGCCGGGTGAACGCCGACGGTCAGGGGGAGGGCGACGGTCGGGTGGAGGGCCGCGGTCAGGCGGACGTCGACGGGCAGGTGGGCAGCCGCGGTCAGGCGGAGGTCGACGGGCAGGACGCGGCGGCCGACGGCCGGGCGGCGCCGGCCCTGCGCAGCCCGGACGAGGAGGTGCTCAAGGGCATCTCGCTGCGGGTCGAGCCGGGCTCGATGCTGGCGCTCGTCGGGCCGTCCGGCGCCGGCAAGACGACCCTGTCGACCATGGTGGCGCGGCTCTACGACCCCACGTCCGGCACCGTCCGCGTCGGCGGCGTCGACGTGCGGCGGGTCCGGCAGGCGAGCCTCCACGCCGCCGTCGGCGTGGTGACGCAGGACGCCCACCTCTTCCACGACACCGTGCGCGCGAACCTGCTCTACGCCAAGCCGGACGCCACGGACGACGAGCTCTTCGCCGCCCTGCGGGCAGCGCACGTCGAGCCGCTGGTGCGCCGGCTGCCGGACGGGCTCGAGACCGTGGTCGGCGACCGCGGGCACCGCCTCTCCGGCGGCGAGAAGCAGCGTGTCGCGATCGCGCGCCTGCTGCTGCGCTCGCCCCGCGTCGTCGTGCTCGACGAGGCGACGGCGCACCTGGACTCCGAGTCCGAGGCAGCCGTCCAGCTCGCCCTCGACACGGCCATGGAGGGGCGGACCTCCATCGTCATCGCGCACCGCCTCTCCACCGTGCGCAAGGCCGACTCGATCGCCGTCGTCGACGGCGGCCGGGTGGTGGAGCAGGGCACGCACGCCGAGCTCCTCGCCGTCCGCGGGCTCTACGCCGAGCTCTACGAGACGCAGTTCGCCCAGCAGGGCGTCTGAGGGCGCAATCCCCGACGCCGGTTCCGCCGTATCTCTGTCACGACGACGGACGAAGGAGCCAGACATGTTCGACCTCATCGCCGGGCTGCCGCTGCACCCGCTTGTCGTTCACGCGGTCGTCGTGCTCCTCCCGCTCGCGGCGGCGGGGACCCTGGCCCTCGCGGTGGTGCCCGCGTGGCGGCGGTTCGGCGTGCCCGTGGCGCTCCTGGCGACGGCGTCGACAGCGCTGGTGCCGGTGGCCACGCGCAGCGGCGAGGCGCTCGCGGGCCGGGTGGGCCAGCCGGCGGGTGACCACGCGACCCTCGGCGGCCAGCTCCTGTGGTTCGCGCTGCCCCTTGCGGTCCTCGTGTGGCTGCTCGTGCTCGCCGACGCCCGCGCGCGGGCACCGGCACGAGCCTCGCTCTCCCGCGGGCCCGGCGCCGCGGCCCGGGGCCTCCGTGCGCCGGACGCCCCCGGGTTCCGGGCCGACGCGGCGCCCGCCCGACCCGGCCGGGCGCTGGTCACGGTGCTCGCCGTCCTCGCGGCCCTCGCCGCCCTGGCGGCGCTCCTCCAGGTCTACCGGGTGGGGGAGAGCGGCGCCCGCTCGGTGTGGGGCGACGTCGCGGCGGCGCAGGTCCGCTGACCCGGCCGCGCCGCAACGGCGCGTCGAGGCCGCCGCCGCCCACGTCCCCCCGCGGCGGCGGCGGCCACCGGCCCGTAGACTGCCCGTGGACCCCGCCTCCTGCCGGATGCGGGGCTCGCGTGCTGCCCGCCCCGTCGGTCCGTGCCGTCCGGCCCGAGCCGGCGCCCGGCCCCGCCGGGTGACGACGGCGCAGCGTGCCCTCCGCCGTCGTCCCTCGCGAAGGACCCATGAAGCTCACCGGACTCCTCCCGCTGCTGCGCCACGACCCGGCGATCGCCGACGCCGTCAGGCTCGCCGGCGAACCCGTCCTGGCACCCCTGGTGCACGTCAACGTCCCCCTCGGCGTGCGTGCCCCGCTCGCCGCCGAGCTGACCGCCCAGGACCGCCCGCTCGTCGTCGTCACGGCCACGGGCCGGGAGGCCGACGAGGCGGCCGCCTCCCTGCGCCACTTCCTCGCCGACGACGACGTCGCCGTCTTCCCCGCCTGGGAGACGCTCCCGCACGAGCGCCTCTCGCCGCGCAGCGACACCGTCGCCCGGCGGCTCGCGGTGCTGCGCCGTCTCGCGCACCCGACCGACGCGGGCGGGCAGTCCGGCGAGATCAAGGTCCTCGTGGTGCCCGTGCGCGCCCTGCTGCAGCCGGTCGTCAAGGGTCTCGGCGAGCTCGAGCCCGTCTCGCTCGCGGTCGGGCAGGAGGCCGACCTCGAGCAGGTCGCCGCCGACCTGGCCGCCGCCGCGTACACGCGCGTGGACATGGTCGAGCGGCGCGGGGAGTTCGCCGTGCGCGGCGGGATCCTCGACGTCTTCCCGCCCACCGAGGACCACCCGATGCGCCTGGAGTTCTGGGGCGACGAGGTCGAGGAGATCCGCTGGTTCGCCGTCGCCGACCAGCGCTCGCTCGAGGTCGCCGAGCACGGCCTGTGGGCGCCGCCGTGCCGCGAGCTGCTGCTGGACGAGAAGGTCCGCGCGCGCGCGGCCGCCCTGGTCCAGGACCTCCCCGGCGCCGCCGACATGCTCGAACGGCTGAGCCACGGCATCGCGGTGGAGGGCATGGAGTCGCTCTCGCCGGTGCTCGTCGAGGGCATGCAGCCGCTGCTCGACCTCGTCCCCGACCGCTCGCTGGTCGTCCTGTCCGATCCCGAGCGGGTCCGCCGCCGCGCCCACGACCTCGTCGCCACCACCGAGGAGTTCCTCGCCGCGGCCTGGGCCTCCGCCGCCCAGGGCGGCAAGACCCCGCTCGACCTGCGCGCCGCCTCCTTCGCCGAGCTGGCCGAGGCACGCGCGCTCGCGCTGACCCGCGGGCTCGGCTGGTGGTCCTTCTCCGCGCTGCCCACCGACGCCGAGCTCGCCGCCCCGGAGCTGGCCGGCCCGGCCGGCGGGGGAGGGGACGACGCCGCAGCTCCCGCCGTGGCGGGCTCCACCGGCACGGGCTCCGCCGATGCCGACGGCGACCGTCCCGGGGCCGGCGGCGCGCTCGCCGTCGGCGCCCGCGACGTCGAGCGGTACAACGGCGACGTCGAGCGCGCGCTCAAGGACCTCGCCGACCTCGTCCACCAGGGCTGGCACCTCGTCCTGACCACGGAGGGCCCCGGGCCAGCCCGGCGCCTGAGCGAGCAGCTGGCCGCCGCCGACGTCCCCGCCCGGCTCGTCGAGGACGTCGCCGAGGAGCCGCCCGCGTCGGTGGTGCTGGTGACCACCGCCGCGTCGGGGCGCAGCTTCGTCGCGCCCGGGCTCAAGCTCGCCCTCGTCGCCGAGGCCGACATCACCGGCCGCGCGGGCACGTCCACGCGGGACATGCGGCGCATGCCGTCCAAGCGACGCAACGTCGTCGACCCCCTCGCGCTGCGGGCCGGGGACCACGTGGTCCACGAGCAGCACGGCGTCGGACGGTTCGTCGAGCTGGTCCAGCGCACGGTCGGGGCCGGCGCGGACGCCACCACCCGCGAGTACCTCGTCATCGAGTACGCCTCGTCCAAGCGCGGCCAGCCGGGGGACCGGCTGTTCGTCCCCACCGACTCCCTCGACCAGGTCACCAAGTACACCGGCGGGGAGGCGCCCGCCCTGAGCAAGATGGGCGGGTCGGACTGGGCGAAGACCAAGGCCTCGGCCAAGAAGGCCGTCAAGAAGATCGCCGCCGAGCTCATCCGGCTCTACGCGGCGCGCATGTCCACCAAGGGCCACGCGTTCGCCCCGGACACCCCCTGGCAGCGCGAGCTCGAGGACGCCTTCCCCTACATCGAGACCCCCGACCAGGTGGTCACGATCGAGGAGGTCAAGGCGGACATGGAGAAGCCGTACCCGATGGACCGCCTCATCAGCGGTGACGTGGGCTACGGCAAGACCGAGATCGCCGTGCGCGCGGCGTTCAAGGCGGTCCAGGACGGCAAGCAGGTGGCCGTCCTCGTGCCGACGACCCTGCTCGTCCAGCAGCACCTCGACACCTTCTCCGAGCGCTACGCCGGCTTCCCGGTCACCGTCCGGGCGCTCTCACGCTTCCAGTCCGACGCCGAGGCCGCCGAGGTCAAGGAGGGCGTGCGGTCGGGGAAGATCGACGTCGTCATCGGCACCCACCGCCTCCTCACCGGGGAGGTGCGGTTCAAGGACCTCGGCCTGGTGATCGTCGACGAGGAGCAGCGCTTCGGCGTCGAGCACAAGGAGACGCTCAAGCAGCTGCGCACCAACGTGGACGTCCTCGCGATGTCCGCCACCCCGATCCCGCGCACCCTGGAGATGGCGATCACCGGCATCCGGGAGATGTCCACGCTCGCCACCCCGCCGGAGGAGCGGCACCCGGTGCTGACCTTCGTGGGCGCGTTCGAGGAGAAGCAGGTCGCCGCGTCGATCCGCCGGGAGCTGCTGCGCGAGGGGCAGGTCTTCTACGTGCACAACCGCGTCTCCTCCATCAACAAGGCCGCGGCCCGCCTGGCCGAGCTCGTGCCGGAGGCCCGCATCGCCGTCGCCCACGGCAAGATGGGCGAGCACCAGCTCGAGAAGGTCATCCAGGACTTCTGGAACAAGGAGTTCGACGTCCTGGTCTGCACCACGATCGTCGAGACTGGCCTGGACATCTCCAACGCCAACACCCTCGTGGTCGAGCGCGCCGACCAGCTGGGCCTGTCCCAGCTCCACCAGCTGCGCGGGCGCGTGGGCCGCGGCCGGGAGCGTGCCTACGCGTACTTCTTCTACCCGCCCGAGAAGCCGCTGACCGAGACCGCGCACGACCGGCTCGCCACCATCGCCGCCCACACCGACCTCGGCGCGGGCATCCAGGTGGCCATGAAGGACCTCGAGATCCGCGGCGCCGGCAACCTCCTCGGCGGGGAGCAGTCCGGGCACATCGCCGGGGTGGGCTTCGACCTGTACGTGCGCATGGTCTCCGACGCCGTCGCGGAGTACCGCGGCGAGAAGGAGACCGAGAAGGCGGACGTCAAGGTCGAGCTGCCGATCGACGCCCACGTCCCGCACGACTACATCGCCCACGAGCGCCTGCGGCTCGAGGCCTACGCCAAGATCGCGGCGGCCGGGGACGAGGCGTCGATCCAGGCGGTGCGCGAGGAGCTGGTCGACCGCTACGGGCCCGTGCCCGAGCCGGTCGAGCGGCTGTTCGCCGTCTCCGCGCTGCGGGAGAAGGCCCGCGCGGTGGGGCTCGCCGACATCACCGCGCAGGGGAAGTACATGCGGTTTGCGCCGGTGGAGCTGCCGGAGTCGGCCGAGCTGCGCCTCAAGCGGCTCTACCCGGGCACCGTGCTCAAGCCGGCGGTGCGCGCGATCCTCGTGCCGTTCCCGATGACGGCGAAGCTCGGCGGGCGGCCGCTGCGTGACGCCGCCCTGCTGGAGTGGGTGGACGAGCTCATCGAGTCGGTCCTCAAGGCGTCGGTCGCCGCCGCGGCCAAGGTGGGGACGACGGCGTAGCGGCCCGGCGGGCCCGTACGCACGGGCCCGCCGCCGCCGTCCCGCCGTCCCGCCCGCCGCTCGCCGCCCCGCCGCCCGCCGCCCCGCCGCC
>NZ_BAABBA010000025.1:33365-62146 GCF_039537705.1 Georgenia daeguensis | reverse complement strand
CCCCTCCGGGCACACCTACCGGCGCGAACCCAACGGCACCGTCACCCTCATCGCCGTCCACCACCCCCACCACGCCCAGCCCGAACCCCTCCACGACGAGAACGACGACCCACCACCCTTCTGATCGAGGGTCAGGACCCGGCGAAGAGCCACGCCGGACACCGTCCGAGCCGGAGGCCCGTCAACGCGATGCGACGAGGCCTCGGTGCGCGCGGCTGCGCCGCGGCTGAGCACCTCAGGAGTCATGGACGTATCCGCCTGGGAACGAACCAAAGCTGGGAACGACCCAACGCGGGCAGGCACCCCATCACTTCCCCCTCACCCCCAAGGCTCATGAGGAGGCGGACCCCCACCCTGTCCGCGCCCATTGGGGAGGGTGCCCCGATGTGGCCCCCCTCACGTTGTTCGTACGTTCAGGACAAGCCGGTCCGTGGCGGCCCGGCGCGCTCGCTTCGACGGAGAAACGGACACACACATGACGACAATTGCCAACAACCTCCTCGAGTTCCTGATGAACCTCCTGCGCGATCCCGAGGCCGCAGCGGCATTCCGGCACGACCCGGAGAAGGCCCTTGACCACGCGGGGCTTCGCGACGTGTGCACCGAAGACGTCGAGGCTGTGATGCCCGTGATCTTCGACTACGCGCCCGTACGGGTCGACTCGTCCTTCGACCGGGACTACAACACCGGCCGAAACGACTCCGAGGTTGGCGGGAACATCTCGCAGCCTCCGCCCTGGCGTCCTGAGCGGCCCGACCACGACGACGACCGTCCTCGCGACGACGACGATGACGACCGTCCTCGGAACGACGATGACGACCACGCACACGCCGTTCAGCAGCTCAGCTACGTCGTCAACAACTACTCGTACACATCAAAGATCGACGACCGCGACACCATCACCGACCAGTCGGTGAACCAGAACATCTGGGCTGACGGTGACGTGGTGCAGCTGTTCGACAACGACGCGGTCATCGCGTCCGGCGACCACGCCGTCGCGGCCGGCGACGACGCGGACGTGGACAACTCGCACGACGAGTCCACGAACACCTGGGTCGACGTGGAGGACGGCGACGCCACGGTGGCTGTCGGCGACGACAACTTCTCCGACGAGATCGAGAACTCCGGTAACTACGCCGACCGTGGCGGCTCCGTGGAGGACAACGACACCGACATCGACAACGACGGCCAGTACGCCGACCGGGGCGGCGAGAACTACGACGCCGACGTGGACGTCGACTTCGACAACAGCGGCCAGATCGCCGGTGGCGACGCGGTGCACGCCGAGGACGAGGGTCAGGCTGCCGGCGACGACCTCACCGACAACGACACGGACGTCGACGTCGACTTCGACAACAGCGGCCAGATCGCGGGCGGGGACGCCACCGACAGCCACGACGAGACCGACGTGGACGTCGACTTCGACAACAGCGGCCAGATCGCCGGTGGCGACGCCACCAGCACGGACGTTGACGTCGACTTCGAGAACGAGGGCCAGATCGCGGGTGGCGACGTCAACCAGAACGACACTGACATCGACGCGCAGCTCACCGACAACTCCGGCCAGATCAACGACTCGCTGAACGGCAACGACATCGGAAACACGGACACCGACGTCGACATCGAGGACTCCTTCACCGTCGAGGACTCCTTCACGCAGGACAACGACGTCGTCGACGTCGACGACTCCCTCAACGAGAACGAGACCGAGGTGGAGCTCTGAGACTGACCCTCAATCGGAAATAGACCCCCAGTGGGCCCAGCGGCTCCACGTCCCCCCGTCCGCCGCTGGGCCTTCTGTGGTGTCATTGGACAAGCCGACGGCGAGGGAGCCGACGTGGACCTGGTGAAGCTGGTGGAGCAGGGCATCGCCCTGACAGGTGAAGACCGTCCGGACCTCGGTCGGCGTCTCGAGCAGACGCGCCGGCGGCTGCTCGACCCGAGCGTGCGCGTCATGGTCGTCGGGGAGTTCAAGCAGGGCAAGAGCCAGCTGGTCAACGCCCTGGTCAACGCGCCGGTGTGCCCCGTCGACGACGACGTCGCCACCTCCGTCCCCACGATCGTGCGGCACGGCGAGAAGCCGGCCGCGTTCGTCGTCGGTCCGCCGCCCGGCCGGTCCCCGGAGGGCGACGACGACGCACCCCCCGTCCGTGAGCCCGTCCCGCTGGCCGAGCTCGCGGGCTACGTCTCCGAGCGCGGCAACCCCGGTAACGAGCGCCGGCTGCTGGCCGCCGAGGTGTTCCTGCCGCGGATGATCCTCTCCGGCGGGCTGGCGATCGTGGACTCGCCGGGCGTCGGCGGGCTCGAGTCCCCCCACTCGCTGACGACGCTCACCGCCCTGCCCGGCGCCGACGTCGTCCTCCTGGTCTCCGACGCGTCCCAGGAGCACACCGAGCCGGAGATGCGATTCCTGCGCCAGGCGATGCGCATGTGCCCCAACGTCGGGTGCGTCATCACGAAGACCGACATCTACCCGGACTGGCGACGCATCGTCGAGCTGGACCGCCGGCACCTCGACGCGGTCGCCCCCAACATCCCGATCTTCCCCGTCTCCTCGGTGCTGCGCCTGCACGCCGCCAAGGAGCAGGACCGGGAGCTCAACGAGGAGTCCGGCTTCCCGGCCCTGGTGCGCTACCTGCGCCAGGACATCCTCGGCCAGGCCGAGCGGCTCGCGCGGCGCTCGGTCGCGCACGACCTGCGCTCGACGGCGGACAACCTGCGCATGTCCATCGGCGCGGAGCTGCAGGCGCTGCAGAACCCCGGCGCCACACCACAGCTGATCGTCGATCTCGAGGACGCCAAGACGAAGGCCGACGAGCAGCGACGACGCTCGGCCCGCTGGCAGATCACCCTGGCCGACGGCATGACCGACCTCATCTCCGACATGGAGCACGACCTGCGCGACCGCATGCGGGCCGTGATGCGGGAGGCCGAGGAGGCCATCGACCGTGGGGATCCTGGGCCGGTCTGGGAGCAGTTCTCGGACTGGTTCGAGCAGCGGACCGCCTCCGCCGTCTCCGACACCTTCGTCTGGACGGACGAACGCTCCCAGTGGCTCGCGCGGCAGGTGGCCGACCACTTCTCTCTCGAGGAGCTGCGCCTGCCGGACCTGCGGGTCGCTGACACCGAGGACGTCCTCGACCGCGTCGAACCGGTGCCGTTCCTCGACCCTGGCTACATGGGCATGAGCCAGAAGGTCCTCGTCGGGATGCGCGGCTCCTACGGCGGCATCCTGATGTTCGGCCTCCTGACGGGCCTGCTCGGCATGTCCCTGGTCAACCCTCTCTCAGTCGGCGCGGGGCTCCTCATCGGGACCAAGGCGTACCGGGACGACAGGGAGACCCGGCTCAAGCGCCGTCAGGCCGAGGCGAAGGCCCTCGTGCGTCGCGCCACCGACGACGTGATCTTCCAGGTCGGCAAGCAGCTCAAGGACCGGCTGCGGCTGGTGCAGCGCGCGATCCGCGACCACTTCACGGACCTCGCGGAGGAGCACCACCGCACCCTGGCCGACTCCGTCCAGGCGGCGCAGAAGGCGGCCACCACCTACGCCACGGAACGGGAGGGGCGGATCAAGGAGCTGCGCGCCGAACTGGCCCGCGTGGAGAAGTTCCGCAGCGAGGCCGACCGGGTCGACAAGGAACCGGCACCGGCAGGGCGCCGATGACCGGCCGGCTCGTGGCGGAGGTGCGCGAGCTTCTCGCCGCCGCCGCCGAGCTCTACGACGACGAATCCGCCGTGACGCTCAGGGCCTACGAGCGGCGGCTCGACGAGCCCCTGCGCGTGGCCGTCGCCGGCATGGTCAAGGCGGGCAAGTCGACGCTCCTCAACGCGATCCTCGGCGAGGAGATCGCGCCCACCGACGCGGGTGAGTGCACGACGGTGGTGACCTGGTACCGGTACGGGGCCACGCCGCGCGTCACCCTCTTCCCCGTCGACGGCGCACCCAGGCCCCTGCCCGTGCGCCGCGACGACGGCCGCCTGCTCCTTTCGCTCGACGGGACGGCACCGGACCGGGTCCGGCGGATCGAGGTTGAGTGGCCCGTGCCGAGCCTGCGGCGCCTCACCCTCGTCGACACGCCCGGCATTGCCTCTCTCTCCGGGGACGTCTCGGCCCGCACCACGGACTTCCTCACCCCGGAGGACGCCCCGGCACAGGCCGACGCGGTGGTCTACCTCATGCGGCACATGCACGCCTCGGACCTGAACTTCCTCCAGTCGTTCCGGGACACCGAGGCCAGCCGGTCGGGCACCGTGAACGCCATCGCGGTCCTCTCCCGCGCGGACGAGGTCGGGGCGGGCCGGATCGACGCGATGATCTCCGCCGGCGTGGTGGCGGCGCGCTACCGGGAGGACCCGACGCTGCGTCCCCTCGCCCTGGGGGTGGTGCCGGTGGCCGGCCTTGTCGCCCAGAGCGCGCGCACCCTGCGCCAGGAGGAGTTCGCAGCCCTTTCCGCGTTCGCCGAGCTGGACCGCCCGGCCCGCGAGCGCATGCTCATCTCGGCCGACCGCTTCGCCTCCCCGTCGGCGCCGGTGGACATTTCTCCGGAGCGGCGTCGCGCGCTGCTGCAGCGGTTCGGCATCTTCGGCATCCGGCTTGGCGTGGCCCTCGTGCGCGGTGGCACCACCGACCCCACCGGGCTCGCCCACGCGATGGTGCGCCGCAGCGGGCTCGACGCCCTGCTCGGCCTGCTCGACGCGCAGTTCCAGACCCGCGCCGAGCATCTCAAGGCCCGTTCGGCGCTCGTGGCGGTCGAGCAGCTCCTGCGCGAGCGCCCCCGCCCGGGCGCCGAGGACGTGCGAGCGGCGCTGGAGCGCGTCCGGGCCGGTGCGCACGAGCTGCGCGAGCTCGGGCTGCTCGCTCAGGCCCGCTCCACCGGGCTGCCCCTGCACGACCGGGCCGCCGCCGCCGAGGCCGAGGTGCTGGTGGGCGGGCGCGGCGCGGGCCCGCGCGAGCGGCTCGGACTCCCGCCGGACGCCACGGACGAGGAGGTTCGCCGGGAGACGGCGGAACGGTTGCGTCAGTGGCGGGCGCGCGCCGAGAGCCCGGTGACCGACCGTGCGGCGGCCGAGGTGTGCCGGGTCGTGGTGCGCAGCTGCGAGGGCATCCTCGCGGAGGTACCGCCGGCGCCAGACCCAGCGCCGACGCCGGACCTTGCGTCAGCGCTCGCGGAGCCAGCGGCCGACGCTGGGCGCGAGGCTCACCAGGTACGCGAGGGCGGCTAGCGCCACCCACGCCACCAGCACCACGCGGTCGCGCAGCCCGTCGCCGCCCGGGACGGTCAGGTACGCCTCCGCCACCAGCGCCACGAGCGCGTGCGCGAGCAGCATCACCGCCAGGCCGGCGCGCGCCCCGCCCCGCCGCGCCGCCATCCGGCGCACCAGCAGGCTCTCGACCACGACGACGAGCACGATCGCCGCCATCGTGGCGACGAGCACCACGTCGGAGGCCGTGTCCACCGTGCTGGCCGCACGGTCGGGGGCGAGCTCGCGCACCTGCTCGGCGATGACCTCAAGATGCTCCTCACGGCCGAGGAAGGCGAACACGACGGCCGTCAGGCCCGTGAGGAAGCTCAGCAGCCAGAGCGTCCGGGAGCGGTTCAGCGCGGGCGGCGGCGCCGGGGCCTGCCGCGCCACCGGCGCGGGCGTGCGGTCCGACATCGCAGGGCGCGGCGGGGGCGCCGCCGAGTCTGGCGTCCGTGCGGAGGGGCCGGTGGGCGTCGCCATGCGGCCACGCTAGCCGCGCACCGCGCCGGGAGGCGGGGTTTGCGCCGGCCGAGCGGGGCGGGACGGCGCGGTCCCGCCGGCCCCGTCCGTCAGTGCGTGAGCGCCTGCCGGAGCACGTCCAGCCCCACCGATCCGACGTCGAGGGCCCGGCGGTGGAACGCCTTGAGGTCGAACTCCTCGCCGCGGGCGGCCGCCGCTCCGCGGGCGGCGTCCCGGGTCTCCTCCCACAGGCGCTGGCCGATCTTGTAGCTCGGCGCCTGACCGGGCCAGCCGAGGTAGCGGTCGAGCTCGAACGCCAGGAACTCCTCGGCCATGTTGGCGTTGCCCTTGAGGAACTCCCACGCCTTCGCGGCGTCCCAGGTGCCCCCGCCCCACTCCTGCGGAGCGGGCTTGCCGAGGTGCACGCCGATGTCGAGCACCACGCGGGCCGCCCGCAGCCGCTGGCCGTCGAGCATGCCCATCCGGTCGCCCGGGTCGTCGAGGAAGCCCAGGTCCGCCATGAGCCGCTCGGCGTACAGCGCCCAGCCCTCGCCGTGCCCGCTGACCCAGGACGCCATGCGGCGCCAGAGGTTGAGCAGCTCGGCACGGTAGACCGTCTGCCCGATCTGCAGGTGGTGACCCGGCACGCCCTCGTGGTAGACCGTCGTCCGCTCCCGCCAGGTCGCGAACTCCGTGACGCCGTCGGGCACCGACCACCACATCCGGCCCGGCCGGGAGAAGTCCGCGCTCGGACCGGTGTAGTAGATGCCGCCGGTGTGGGTCGGGGCGATCAGGCACTCCAGGCGTCGGACCGGCTCCGGGATGTCGAACTGCGTGCCGGCGAGGGCGGCCACCGCCTCGTCCGACGTGATCTGCATCCACTCGCGCAGCGCCTCGGTGCCGTGAAGCATGCGCGCCGGGTCCTTGTCCAGGCGCGCCATGGCGTCCGTGATGTCCGTGCCGGGACCGTAGAGCCGGTCGGCCACCTCCTGCTGCTCGGCGACGATCCGGGCCAGCTCGGCCCGGCCCCACTCGTAGGTCTCGTCGAGGTCGACGACGGCGCCCAGGAAGTAGCGCGACCACAGCGCGTAGCGCTCGCGGCCCACGGCGTCCTCACGGGGCGCGTCGGGCGCGATCTCCTCGCCGAGCATGCGGGCGAGGTCGGCGTACGCCTGGCGGGCGTCGGCGGCCCCTGCCTCGAGCGCGGCGGTGAGCGCCCGGCTGGGGGTCTCGCCGCCGGGCCGGGCGGAGGCGACGAAGGTTGTGAAGAAGGAGGAGTCGGCGTCGGCCAGGTCGTCGGCCTGCTTGAGGCAGGCATCGACCTGCCGCAGCGCCGCCACGTTCCCCGCGGCGCGGGCGGCGCGCAACGACTCCTGATAGCCCTCGAGCGCGTCCGGCACGGCCGCCAGGCGGGCGGCGATCGTCTCCCAGTCCTCCGCCGTCGCCGTCGGCATGAGGTCGAAGACCTCGCGGACGGCCTGCACCGGGGAGGCGATGACGTTGAGGTCCCGCTCGAGCTCGCCGGCCTCGGCCAGCTCGACCTGCAGGCCGAGGCGCTCGCGCATCGCGGCGTGCGTGACGCCGTCGACCTCGTCCGCCGGCGCGAGGACGTCGAGCTCGGCCAGGGTCGCGCGGTCGAGCATCGTGCGCTCCGCGATCCCGGCGGGGGAGAGGTCGGGCATGGCGTGGTCGTGGCCCGGCAGCCCGAGGGTGGTCGCGGTCAGCGGGTCGAGGGCGGCGAGCCGGTGGACGTACGCGTCGGCGATCGCGTCGGTCGGGGTCGCGGGGCGGGCGGCGGGGGCGCCGTCGGACGTGGTCTGGGTCACGGGTGGGAGCCTAGCCCGGCCCACCACCGCGGCTCAGCGGTGCAGCGACCAGCGCCAGGAGCCCGCGCCGGGGGCGGGCGGGACCCCGATCGCCCGTGCCCGGTCGGTCCAGCGGGTGCGTACCCGCTCCGCGGCGTCGTCCGGCAGGCCGCCGAGCTCGTCGACCCGGCCCCGGGCCGCGACGATCCCGGCCACGAGCGCGGCGAGCTCCAGCTCGTCGGGCCGGCCGTGGACCACACGCACGGCCGGCACCGCCGGAGCCTCGTGCGCCGCCGACAGCGCCCCGCCCAGCGCCGCGGCGACGACGTCGTCGGTCCCGCCGCCGGACCACTCCGCGGGGGAGGCGGCGGAGGCCAGGGAGTCGTCGGTCGTGGTCACAGCGGGATGTTCCCGTGCTTCTTCGCCGGCAGCGACGCGCGCTTGGTCCGCAGGGCGCGCAGCGCCCGCACCACCTGGACGCGCGTCTCGGCCGGGGCGATGACGGCGTCGACGAACCCGCGCTCGGCGGCCTCCCACGGGTTCACCAGCGCCTCCTCGTACTCGGAGACGAGCCGGGCCCGCTCGGCCTCGACGTCGCCGCCGGACTCCGCGACCTTCTTCAGCGCCCCGCGCTGGAGGATGTTCACCGCCCCGCCGGAGCCCATCACCGCGATCTGCGCCGTCGGCCAGGCGAGGTTGACGTCGGCGCCGAGCTTCTTGGAGCCCATGACGATGTAGGCGCCGCCGTAGGCCTTGCGGGTGATGAGGGTGACCAGGGGGACGGTGGCCTCGGCGTACGCGTAGATGAGCTTCGCGCCGCGGCGGATGATGCCGTTCCACTCCTGGTCGGTGCCCGGCAGGAAGCCCGGCACGTCCACGAAGGTCAGCACGGGGAGGTTGAACGCGTCGCAGGTGCGCACGAACCGGGCCGCCTTCTCCGAGGCGTTGATGTCCAGCGTCCCGGCCATCTGCAGCGGCTGGTTCGCCACGATGCCCACCGGTCGCCCCTCGACGTGCCCGAACGCGGTGATCATGTTCGCGGCGAACCCGGGCTGGACCTCGAGCAGCTCGCCGTCGTCGACGACGTGCTCGATGACGGTGCGCATGTCGTAGGGCTGGTTGTCCGAGTCCGGCACGAGCGTGTCCAGCTCGCGGTCGGCGTCGGAGACCTCGAGCGCGGCGGTCGCCTCGGCCTCGGAGGTCGGCCAGGACGGCGGGTCGGAGAGGTTGTTCGACGGCAGGTAGGACAGCAGGGCGCGGACGTAGTCGATCGCGTCGTCCTCGTCGGCCGCCTGGTAGTGCGCGACGCCGGAACGCTGGTTGTGGGTGGCCGCGCCGCCGAGCTCCTCGAAGCCGACCTCCTCGCCGGTGACCGCCTTGATGACGTCGGGGCCGGTGATGAACATGTTCGAGGTGCCCTCGGCCATGACGATGAAGTCCGTCAGCGCCGGGGAGTAGACCGCCCCGCCGGCGCTGGGGCCGAGGATCAGGGAGATCTGCGGGATCACGCCCGACGCCGCGACGTTGCGGCGGAAGATCTCCGCGAACTGCGTCAGCGCCGCGACACCCTCCTGGATCCGCGCCCCGCCGCCGTCGGAGATCCCGATGAGCGGCACCCCGGTGCGCAGCGCCAGGTCCATCACCTTGGTGATCTTCTGGCCGTGCATCTCGCCGAGCGAACCGCCGAACACCGTGAAGTCCTGGGAGTACACGCACACCTGGCGGCCGTCCACGGTGCCGAAACCGGTGACGACGCCGTCGCCCGGGATGCGCTTCTTCTCCAGCCCGAAGTTGGTGGAGTGGTGGGTGGCGAAGGCGTCGAGCTCGGTGAACGACCCCGGGTCGAGCAGCGCCTCGAGGCGCTCGCGGGCGGACTTCTTGCCGCGCCTGCCCTGCTTCTCGACGGCGACGGCCGCCGGGGCGGTGATGCCGCGCTCGGTCCGGGCGGCCAGGTCCGCCAGCTTCTCGGCCGTCGTCGACGTCGGGGCCGGGGTGGGGGACGTTGCCGTGGAGGGCTGGTCGGCTGCCGCCCCGCGGGCGGTGGTCGCTTCGGTCACGCTCGACAGCGTAGTTGTCACTTTCCCACGGCCCGTGCACGGAGAGTGGTGATTCCAGGCATGCCCGGTTGTGCAGGTCCCACAAGAGCCGACGGCCAGTGAGGGATGCGGCCGAGCGTCAGGAGCACTTCGGCGGTGCGTGTCTTGCCTCACCGGCGGCCCGGGGTGGTTCCCTTGTCCCGTGACTGACGACTCCCCGTTCGCCCGCGTGGTCCGTGTGCCGCGCACCGGCTCGACCAACGAAGACCTGCGCGCCGCGGCCGCCGTCGACCTCGGCTCCTGGCCGCACCTGTCGGTGCTGGTGGCGGACCACCAGGACGCCGGGCGGGGCCGGGCCGGGCGCACCTGGGTGACCCCGCCGGGCACCGCCCTGACCGCCTCGGTCCTCCTTCGCACGGAGGTTCCCCGCGAGCGCCTCGGCTGGGTGCCGCTGCTGGCCGGCCTGGCGGTGCAGCGGGCGTGCGAGCGGCTGCTCACCGGGGCCGGCGCCGGGGCCGGGGCTGCGAGCGGCGTCCGGACGGGCGTGAAGTGGCCGAACGACGTCCTCGCCCTGGGGGTCGGCACGGCCGACGTCGAGCGCTGGGGCCGCGACCGCAAGCTCGCCGGGATCCTCGCGGAGGTTATGCCCGGGGGCGGGCGCGCGAGCGCCGTCGTGGTGGGGATCGGCCTCAACGTGGCCCAGACGGAGCTGCCGGTGCCATGGGCGACGTCCCTGCGCCTGCTCGGCGCCGACGTCGACCCCGCCGCGGCGCTCGAGGCGGTCGGGGCAGAGCTCGCCCCGTTGCTGGACGCCTGGGAGGCGGCCGGCGGGGACGCCGACGCCTCGGGACTGCACGCTCGGGTCCGCGAGACCTGCGTGACCCTCGGGCGCCGGGTGCGCGCCGAGCAGGCCGGCGGCGGGGGCCCGGCGGGCCGGGCGGTCGACCTCGACGCCGACGGCCGGCTCCTGATCGACACCGGTGACGCGGTCGAGGCGGTGGCGGCGGGGGACGTCTGGCACGTCCGGACGGAGCCGACGGCGGACTAGGCTCGGAGGGTGAGCGAGGACACGCGCGGTGTCGCCCCCGGTGCCGAGGGGGTCGACCAGCTCCCGGACGGCGACCTCGTCCCGGACGTGCCGCGCCGGGACGACATCGGCGAGGCGTCCGGCGGCGACCTGTACTCGTCGAGCGTGCGCGCCTCGGTGGAGCAGATCCTGGGCGGGTCGGAGCGTTACACCATCGTCGAGCTCGCCCAGCTGGCCGGGGTGAGCGTCGACTTCGCCCGCACGTTCTGGAAGGCGATGGGCTTCCCGAACGTCACCGACGACGCCGTGCTCTTCGGTGACAGCGACGTCAACGCGCTGCGCGTCATGGGCCAGCTCATCACCGACGGCCGCATCGACACCAGCACGGCGATCTCCCTGCTGCGTGCGCAGTCCCACACCACCGACCGCCTCGTCCTGTGGCAGACGGAGGCGCTCGCCGAGGGCGCCACCCGCAGCATGAGCCTCGACGACGTCTCGGCCCGGCTCGTGGTGCTGGACCGGCTGCCCGGCATCGTCGACGTGCTGCAGTCCCAGCTCAACTACTCGTGGCGGCGCCAGCTCGCCGCGCTCATGGTGCGCACGGAGGCGGAGGTGGCGGACAGCCGCCGCCCGGACCTCGACCCGTTCCGCATGCCGCTGCAGCGCGCCGTGGGCTTCATCGACATGGTGGCCTACACGCGGCGTTCCACCGAGCTCGGGTCCCGGGCGCTCGCGGACCTCGTGCAGACCTTCGAGTACACCTCCCGCGACGTCATCACCACGCACGGCGCCCGTGTGGTCAAGACCATCGGCGACGCGATCCTCTACGTCGCCGACGACCTGCCCACCGGGGCCGAGGTCACGGTCGACCTCCTGGGCGCCCTGCAGGCGAGGGAGAACATGCTGCCGGTGCGCGCCTCGATCGTGTGGGGCGGGGTGATCTCCCGCAACGGCGACGTCTTCGGCCCCACGGTCAACCTCGCCTCCCGCCTGGTCGACGTGGCCCCGGCGGGCACGATCCTCCTGGACCGCTCGACCGCGGACACCTTCGCCACCCTCCCGGCGGCGGCGCGGTACACGATGGTCCCGCGCGCGGTGGCCGAGCTGCAGGGGCTCGGCGAGGTCACCCCGATCGAGCTGCGCCGCCGCCCCGGCTGACGGCCGCCGGGACCGAGGTCCCGGGCAGCCCACCCACGGCGGGTGCCGCGCAGCCCCTCCGACGTGCGCCGTCGTCCCAGGGGTGGGGGTTACTTGACCTGTTCTTGGGAATCTGGCCTACGATGACGGCGTGACCAACGTGCTGCTCGTCGAGGACGACCCTGCCATCGCCGAACCCCTGGCCCGCGCCCTCGGGCGCGAGGGCTACGAGGTCCGGCCCCACGGGACCGGACAGGCCGCCATCGACGACCTCGCCAACGGCGTGGACCTGGTCGTCCTGGACCTCGGGCTGCCGGACATGGACGGGCTCGACGTGGCCCGCCACATCCGCAACAAGGGTCTGACCCTGCCGATCCTCGTGCTGACCGCGCGGGCCGACGAGGTGGACCTGGTCGTCGGGCTCGACGCGGGGGCGGACGACTACGTCACCAAGCCCTTCCGGCTGGCGGAGCTGCTCGCCCGCGTGCGGGCGCTGCTGCGCCGCGCCGGCGGTGACGTGACCGAGGAGGACGAGCTGGTCGCCCAGGACGTCCGCGTCGACGTCGCCGCGCACCGCGCCTTCCGCGGCAGCCGCGAGATGCACCTGACGGCGAAGGAGTTCGAGCTCCTGCGCGTCCTCGTGCGCGACGCCGGCTCCGTCGTCGGGCGCGAGACCCTCATGCGCGAGGTCTGGGGGACGGACCCGACCGGCTCCACCAAGACCCTCGACATGCACGTGTCGTGGCTGCGCCGCAAGCTCGGCGACGACGCGAACGACCCGCGGTACATCACCACGGTGCGGGGCATGGGCTTCCGCTTCGAGACCACCGGGAACTAGCTGCCGTGCGCCGTCGCGCCATCCAGATGATCGTGGTCGCGGTGACGGTCGCCGTGCTCATCCTGGGTGTGCCGATGGCGGTCTTCGGCGGCATCTTCGTCTGGGAGGCGGAGCGGGCCACGCTCGACCTGCGCGTGTCCTCGCTCGGGCGCTCGGTCGAGCGGCGCATCAACGTCGGCGAGGAGCTCGACGACGGGATGCTCGAGCCGTGGGTGGGCGGCAACGTCCAGCACGAGGCGTCCATCCTGGTGCGGAGCCCGGAGGGCGGGGAGTTCCGCGCCGGCCCCGCGCTGGAGGGGAAGGTGCTGCGATCCCTGCAGATCACCCCGTCCGGCGCCACGATCCGCATGGACATCGACGCCTCGGACGTGCAGTGGCAGGTGGCGAGGGTCGTGGTGCTGATCGTCGCGGGCGCCGTGGCGGCCCTGGCCGTGGGGGTGGTCGTCGCCCGGCGGCAGGCGCGCAAGCTCTCCGCGCCGCTCATCTACCTCGCCGCCTCCGCGGAGCAGATCGGCTCCGGGCAGGTGCGCCCGCGCATGAAGCCCTCCGGCATCGAGGAGATCGACCTCGTGGCCGCGGAGCTCGCCCGCACCTCGGACCGGATGGCCGGCCGCCTCGCCGCCGAGCGCCAGTTCGCCGCCGACGCCTCCCACCAGCTGCGCACGCCGTTGACGGCGCTGTCGATGCGGCTGGAGGAGATCCTCGCCGTGTCGGACCAGGAGGAGGTGCGCGAGGAGGCCCGCGTGTCCCTCGAGCAGCTGGAGCGGCTGACCGGCGTGGTGGAGGACCTGCTGAAGAGCTCCCGGTCCTCCTCGGGCGGCACCACCGAGGCGGTGCACCTCGACGAGGTGTTCGCGCAGCAGGAGGAGGAGTGGGCCGCCAGCTTCACTCGGGCCGGCCGCCGGCTCGTGCTCGACGACGCCGCCGGGGTGGCCGTCCTCGCCTCGCCCGGCTCGCTCGCGCAGGTGCTGGCCACCTTGATCGAGAACTCGCTGAAGTACGGCGACGGGACCACGACGGTACGCACCCGCGCGTCCGGCAAGGGCACCGGCGTGTTCATCGACGTCGCCGACGAGGGCCCCGGCGTCAGCGACGAGCTGGCGCCGGACATCTTCACCAAGCACGTCTCCGGCGGCTCCGGCACCGGGCTCGGGCTGGCGCTCGCCAAGAGCCTCGTGACGGCCGACGGCGGACGCCTCGAGCTCAGCCAACGGCGCCCGCCGGTGTTCACCGTCTTCCTCAACGCCCTGCCGGCCACCCTCGACCCGGACGTGGTCCTGCCGCAGGGGGCGCTCGTCACCGTGGGCCGGCGCCGTCGGCGCCGCTGAGCACCGGCGGCGTGGGCCGGCGCGCTACGGCTGTCGGCGGAGGCCGAGGGTGTCGTCCCCGTCGGCGTCCCAGTCGCCCACGTAGACCTCGTCGGTCGCCCGGCCGTAGGTGACCACGCGGTCCGCGGTGCCGCCGGAGATGGAGTTCTTGATGTAGTAGGTGCTGCCGCGTCGCACGCCGAGGGTGTCGTCCCCGTCGCCGTCCCAGTCTCCCGTCAGCACGACGTCCGTCGCCCGGCCGTAGGTGACCACGCGGTCCGCGGTGCCGCCGGAGATGGAGTTCTTCAGGTAGTACGTGTTCCCGCGCCGGACCCCGAGGGTGTCCTCGCCGTCGCCGTCCCAGTCGCCGACCAGGACGGTGTCCGTGGCGCGTCCGTAGTTGACCACCTTGTCGGCCGGGCCGGACGCGAGGTCGTTCCTGATGTGGTAGGCGTTGCCGCGACGCACCGCCAGGGTGTCGACCCCGTCGCCGTCCCAGTCGCCCACCAGCACGGTGTCGGTGGCCGTGCCGTAGATGACGACCTCGTCGGCCGAGCCGCCGCCGAGCGTGTTGTTCACGTAGTAGCCGGCGCCGCGGCGCACCGTGATCGTGTCCTGGCCGTCGTCGTCCCAGTCGCCGATGAGGACCTGGTCGCTGAACCGTCCGTAGACGAAATGGTGGTCCGCCGTGCTCGTCCAGCCGTTGGTGAGGAAGAAGCCGTAGTCGGCCGGCGCGGGCGGCGGCGGCTCCTGGGGGTCGGCCGGGTCGGTGGGCGGGTCCGTCGGCTCGGTCGGCGGCGGCTCCTGGGGTGCCGGCGCGGAGCTGGAGACGAGGGCGGTGTGGACCTCGTTCCCCGCGTCGGCGGCGAGGACCATGAGATCGCCGGTCCACCGGTCCTTGGTGCTCGTGGGGTTGTTGAAGCTGCCGGAGAAGACAGTCTCCGCCGAGCCGAAGCTGATGCTGCTCGTCGAGCTCTCCCGCACCCGGATGTCGTCGAAGTTGATCGCGTTCGTGTAGACCACGTGCAGGGTCTTGTCCGCCTCGTTCAGCTGGACGACGCCGCGGGTGCCGTTGCCCGAGACCTCGTAGAAGCGGTCCCAGGCGCCGCCGGGGCGGCGGACGAGGAGGCCGAGGTCGGGGTGGGCGGAGTCGTCGTAGGACGTCTTGACCACCGCGTAGAGAGTGCCGTCGGAGGCGGCGGCGAGGTTGATGTGGTCATCGGCGAAGCCGGCACCGTTGCTGGCCGCGTAGGCGGAGCCCGGGTACTCAGGGGCAGCCCACGAGTCGGGCGCCGAGCTGTTCGGGTGGAAGCGGAAGCCGAAGTGATCCCTCTTCTGGTCCGACCACATGACGCCGACCCCGCCGGACATCGCGGTGACGACGGCGATGTCGTCGTCGTCGATGCCCGTCTCGAGGGTGACCGGCCCGGAGAAGGTGCTGTACGGGGCCTGGCTGTACTGGACGCGGACGGCGGAGCTGGTGTCGTAGGCCAGCCACATGCGGCCCGTGGAGTCGATGTCGATCGTGGCGGTCTCGCTGCCGGCCATGTCCAGCGGCGTCGCCGAGGTCCGTCGGCCCCAAGGCTGGTAGGTGCGGTTCGCGGAGTCGTACTGGAGGGAGACGAGCTTGCTGGACCCGCCGTGGAGCAGCACATGCACGATGCCTTCGTAGACCTTGACGTCGGCTCGCAGGGTCGTGTCACCGCTCAGGCGGTAGACGTTGGTCCAGCTCCCGCCGTCGTGGCGCCAGACCCAGGTGCCGTCGGCGTTGGGCAGCACGGCCCACCACGTGCCGGCGTACTTCCACGTCTTCGACTGCGGCTTCTCGCCGGTGTTGACGGTGGAGGAGATGGTCGCGCTGCCCTCGACGATGCGCGCCGCGGTGAGCTGCTCGGCCGTCGTGGCGCTCGCCGTGAGGCCTGACGACTCCGGCTCGACGGCGGGCGCGACCGCCTCCGCGCCGCCGGCGTGCCAGGTCAGGCTGACCAGGCCCGGCTCGTCGGAGGCGGCCACCACCTCGACGGCGTGGACGTCCCCGGCCTCGGCGTCGAAGGTCACCAG
This sequence comes from Georgenia daeguensis, assembly GCF_039537705.1. NCBI lineage: Bacteria > Bacillati > Actinomycetota > Actinomycetes > Allobogoriellales > Allobogoriellaceae > Georgenia > Georgenia daeguensis. Next base: position 46,232 of record NZ_BAABBA010000025.1, on the reverse strand, counting down.
GGACGTGCTGACGTCGCCGTCGTCGTCGTTGGTGACCAGCGGGGCGCCGCCGGCGCCGTCGGCGTGCACCGTCAGGACGGTGTCCATCTCGCTGCCGTGCGTGTAGAAGCGGTAGGTGCCGGTCGCCGGCGCCGTCCAGGTCCACCACAGGGACGCGTCGCCCCCGTCGGTGCGGTCCGACAGCACGGTGACCGTGCCCTCTGCCCCGGTGATCTCCGGCGCGGCCGCAGGCAGGTCGCCGGCGGTCGCGGCCGCGGCGCCGGCGGCCGGCGACATCGCCAGTGCGACTGCCCCGGCCAGCAACACGCTTGACCACCGCGCTCGCGGAACCTCAGCTGCTCTCGACATGGCTTGCTCCCGCTCCGGCTGCTCGACGCCGAGGGGCTGCGAGCTCGCTCGAGAAATGAAGGGTTCAGGTCCGTAGTGCTGCCGAGTATCACAACGGCTCCGTCCCACCGGACTTTTTAGGAGGGTGATTTCCGGGCGACCCCGGCGGTTCACCCCCGCGGAAACAGGGGAGGGGCCCGCACCCGTCGGGTGCGGGCCCCTGGCCCTGCTCGGAGCGGTTCAGGAAACCGTTCTACGGGAGTCGGCGGACCCCGAGGGTGTCGCTGCCGTTGCCGTCCCAGTCGCCCACGTAGACCTCGTCGTCGACCCGGCCGAAGCTCTGGACCAGGTCCGCGGCGCCGCCCGAGATCGAGTTCTTGACGTGGTAGACGTTCCCGCGCCGGACGGCGAAGGTGTCGCCGTTCTGGCCGTCCCAGTCACCGGCCAGGACGATGTCGGTGGCCCTGCCGTAGGCGATCACCTGGTCCGCAGGACCGCCCGAGATGGAGTTCTTGACGTGGTAGATGTTCCCGCGCCGGACGGCCAGGGTGTCGCCGTCCTTGCCGTCCCAGTCACCCACGACGACCTCGTCGCCGGCCCGGCCGTAGTACACGATCTGGTCGGCCGGCCCGCCGGCGATGGTGTTCTTGATGTGGTAGGCGTTGCCGCGCCGGACCGCGAACGTGTCGTCGCCGTCGCCGTCCCAGTCGCCGACGAGGATCACGTCACCGGGCTTGCCGTAGACGATCACCTGCTCGGCCTCGCCGCCGCCGAGGACGTTGTTGATGTAGAACGTGTTGCCCCGGCGCAGGGTGATGGTGTCCTTGCCGTCGTCGTTCCAGTCGCCGGTGAAGACCTGGTCCGTGGGCCTGCCGTACTGGAACACGTGGTTCGCCTTGGCGGACCAGGAGTCGTTGAGGAAGAACCCGTGGGTCTGCTCGGCGACCGCGGTCGAGAAGGTGTGCGTCCACTCGGTCTTCGCGCCGGCGGCGATCACATAGCCGTCGGTCGCCCGGGCGGTGACCGTGACGGTGCCCGTGCCGGCGTAGGTGCCGGCGGGCTTCACCGCTCCGCCGACGAGGTACTCCACGCCCGTCTTCGAGGGGATGACGTACCTGTCGGAGGCCGTGCCGGACGCGTCGCTGAAGGTCACCGACGCCGGCGTGACGGCGACGTCCTGCTCGACGGGGGCGGCGTTCGGGTCCGCGTCCCTGAGCGAGGTGATCTCGGCGGGAGTGAGAGCCCGGTCGTAGATGTGCACCGAGTCGACAGCGCCGTCGAGCGGCGACGAGCCGTTGGACTGTGCGCCGATCGCCAGGGGGACGTCGTTCGTGTCGATCGCTGCGGGCCCCGGCTTGGCGGTCCGCGGAGCGCCGTTGACATAGAGGTTCATGGTCGTGCCGTCGTACACGCCCGCGAGGTGCACCCACTGGCCCGCGACGATGGCCTGGAGTCCGGTCCCGGAGTCCACCCGGTACGTGTTCAGGCCGGTCGGCTGGTTGAGCCGGAAGAAGGCCGTGCCGTCGTTGGACAGACTGAGCTCGTAGCCACCCGTGGTGCCCTGCACGGACTTTCTCACGATGGACGACGTGTCGAGCGTGTCCGGGCGCACCCACGCCGCCACGGTCATCGCCCCGCTCAGGTCGAGATCGGCGGAGTCGGGAATCGCGACGTGGCCGCCGGTGAAGTCCAGCGCCCCGGTGCCACGGTTCCCGGCGATCCGGGTGACCGAGCCCTGGATCGTGCCGTCGTTGTCACCGACCGAGTCCACGACGGCGGATCCGGAGCCTTCGTCCATCCGCCAGCCGCCGACCAGGCCGTCGGAGGTCGCCGCAGCGGCTCCGGAAACTGGTAGCGCCACCAGGGTGGCGCCGAGTGCCAAGGCCGCCAGCGATGGCAACGCTCTTCGCGGCCGGTGGATCCGCAATGTCTCTGACATGGTTCTCTCCGCCAAGTTGGTTTCTGCCACGGGCCGCCGCCGGTTGGCCACGGAGTGTGACTTGGCTCACCGTTGAGCCGTGCGCCGGAGTCTTGCAGAGCGTCCGCGATTGCGAAGTCGATTGACGGAAACGAAATCGGGATGCTTTCGTCGGCCCCGCGAACGTGCAGGTCAGTGCCGTGCGGTGAAGACCAGATACCGGTAGCAGAGGTACCGGAAGGCCGTGCCCAGCACCAGGCCCACGCCGTTCGCGGCGATGTTGTCCGCCAGCGGGGAGGTGAACCCGAGGACGTAGTGGCTCACCGCGAGGCAGCCGACCGCGATGGCCATGCCGCCGAGGTTGACCAGGACGAACATCGTCAGCTCGCGCCCGCGGGAGTCCCGTCGGGTCCCGGAGAACGTCCAGTAGCGGTTCCCCAGCCAGGCCACGAGCACAGAGACCGCGACCGAGATCACCTTGGCCGTGAGCGGCTTCTCGCCCAGCACCTCGCCGGGACCGAAGCGCAGGAGGTTGAACAGTCCGACGTCCACCACGAACGCCGTGCCGCCCACGGCGCAGAAGCGCACCACCTCGAGCAGCCAGGCGCCGAGGGTCTGGCCGCGCAGGAAGCGCAGCACGAGGCCGGGCGCGGGCGCGGGCGCCGCGGGAGCGGTCGGGCCGCCAGGGGCGGTCGCCTCCGTGGCGTTCTCGATGCCGGACCGGGTCACCGGTCCAGCGTATCCGCGGTTAGGCTCGACGATCGTGAATGCACCGGTCGTGGCAGTCGTGGGCGGGGGCCAGCTGGCCCGGATGATGCAGCAGCAGGCGATCGCGCTGGGGGTGCACCTGCGGGTGCTCGTCGAGTCGCCCACCGTCGCCACCGCCCAGGTGGTGCCGGACGCCCCGGTCGGGGCCGCGTCCGACGCCGAGGCGATCCGCTCGCTCGTCGACGGAGCCACCGTGCTCACCTTCGAGCACGAGCACGTCCCGAACGCGCTGCTGCGCGAGCTCGAAGCCGACGGCGTGCCCGTCCGCCCCGGGCCGGACGCCCTCGTCCACGCCCAGGACAAGATCGTCATGCGCACCCGCCTGACGGAGGTCGGCGCGCCGTGCCCGGCGTGGGCGGCCGTGCGCACCGAGGCCGAGCTCGCCGCGTTCGGCGACGCCACCGGCTGGCCCGTCGTCGTCAAGACCGCCCGCGGCGGCTACGACGGCAAGGGCGTGCGGGTGGTCCGCGCCGCCGCCGAGGCCGCCGACTGGCTCGGCGCCCTCGAGCCCGGCGACGCCCTGCTCGCCGAGGAGAAGGTGCCCTTCACCCGGGAGCTCGCGGTGCTCGTCGCCCGGCGTCCCACCGGCGGGCCCGACGGCGCGGGCGAGGTGTGCACGTGGCCCGTCGTCGAGACGGTCCAGCAGGACGGCGTCTGCTTCGAGGTGCTCGCGCCGGCCCCGGACCTCGACCCGGCGACCGCCGCTCGTGCGCAGGAGATCGGCGAGCGCATCGCCACCGGGCTCGGCGTCACGGGCGTCCTCGCCGTCGAGATGTTCGAGGTCCACCACGACGACGGCACCTCCCGCCTCGTGGTCAACGAGCTCGCCATGCGCCCGCACAACTCCGGCCACTGGACCATCGACGGCTCCGTGACCAGTCAGTTCGAGCAGCACCTGCGTGCGGTCCTGGACTGGCCGCTCGGCGGGACCGAGGCCAGCGCCGAGCACTCGGTCATGGTGAACCTGCTCGGCTCGGCGCTCGAGGACCCGCGCACCGCCTACCCCGAGCTCATGGCCCGCTACCCCGAGGCCAAGGTGCACCTGTACGGCAAGGAGGTGCGGCCCGGGCGCAAGCTCGGGCACGTCACCGTCACCGGGCCGGACCTGGCCGGAGCGCGGCGCGTGGCCCACGCCGCCGTCGCCCTGCTGCGCGGGGACGACGTCGAGGTCGAGGCGATCACCGAGGACGACGCCGACCACGTCGACCGCTGAGCGGACCCGGTGCCAGACTGGCGCGGGAGCCGGCGCGGGCCGGCGCGAGAAGGAGGAACGATGGGCGCAGCGGTCGGGATCGTCATGGGGTCGGACTCCGACTGGCCGGTGATGAAGGACGCCGCGGACGTCCTGGCCGAGTTCGACGTCGAGACCGAGGTCGACGTCGTCTCCGCGCACCGCATGCCGGCCGAGATGATCGACTACGGCCGCGAGGCCGCCGGCCGCGGGCTCCGCGTCATCATCGCCGGCGCCGGGGGAGCGGCCCACCTGCCCGGCATGCTCGCGGCGGTCACCCCGCTGCCGGTGATCGGCGTGCCGGTGCCGCTGCAGTACCTCGACGGCATGGACTCCCTGCTCTCGATCGTCCAGATGCCGGCCGGCGTCCCGGTCGCGACGGTCTCCATCGGCGGGGCGCGCAACGCGGGCCTCCTGGCCGCCCGCATCCTCGCCTCGGGCGGGGACGACGGCGCCGCGCGCCTGCGCGAGCAGATGGTCACCTTCCAGGAGGGGCTGCGTCAGGTCGCGCAGGAGAAGGGCGCGCGGCTGCGGGCCCAGCGCTCGGGCCGGGTGGGCTTCGGGTCGTGACCTCGGGGCTCGCGCCCGAGCCCATAGAGTTGCCGGCATGAGCACCCTGGTCATCGGCGGCGCCGGCTACATCGGCGCCCACGTGGTTCGTCTCCTGCTCCACCGTGGCGAGGACGTCGTCGTCGTCGACGACCTCTCGACAGGAGCCGCCCACCGGGTGGGCGAGGCGACCCTGGTCGAGCTCGACGTCGCCGGGCCCGACGCGCAGGAGAGCCTCGAGCTCGTCATGCGCGAGCGGGGCGTGACCTCCGTGATCCACTTCGCGGCCAAGAAGCAGGTGGGGGAGTCGGTGGCGCGGCCCACGTGGTACTACCGCCAGAACATCGGCGGCCTCGCCAACGTGCTCGCCGCCATGGAGGGCACCGGGGTGTCGAACATGATCTTCTCCTCCTCCGCCGCCGTGTACGGGATGCCGCCCGTGGAGGTGGTCACCGAGGGCACCGACTGCCGCCCGATCAACCCCTACGGCGAGACCAAGCTGGTCGGCGAGTGGATGCTGGCCGACTGCGAACGCGCCTGGGGCCTGCGCTGGGCCGGGCTGCGCTACTTCAACGTGGCGGGTGCGGGCTGGCCGGAGCTGGGCGACCCCGCCGTTCTCAACCTGGTCCCGATGGTCCTCGACCGGCTGGCGAGGGGGGAGCGGCCGAAGATCTTCGGCGACGACTACCCCACGCCGGACGGCACGTGCATCCGGGACTACATCCACGTCCTCGACCTCGCCCACGCACACCTGGCGGCGATGGACCACCTGAGCTCCGACGCCGAGCTGACCGAGCACGTCTTCAACGTCGGCACCGGCACGGGGGCGTCCGTGCGCGAGGTCATCGACGCCATCGGGGAGGCGTCCGGCCTCGACGTGACCGCCGACGTCGAGCCCCGCCGCGCCGGCGACCCGCCCCAGTTGATCGCCGCGCCGGACCTCATCCGCGACGTGCTGTCCTGGAAGGCCGAGCACGGCCTCGCCGACATCATCCGCAGCGCGTGGGAGGCCTGGCAGGCGGGCCCCCGCCGCATCGGCTGAGAGCCCCGGGGCTACGGGCGGCGGCGCGGGTCCACCTACGTCCACCCCCTTGAACGTCCCCCTCACCCTCAGGGTGGGGCGTCCGATTTCACCCTCCCCTCGCCTCCCCCACCCGGTTACGGTCGTCCATTTCCCGGTGTGTGATGGGCCACAGCCGCCGGGTCACCGGGCACCATCTCCCCGGCGCGACAAACCTTTGTTCTGACCGGCCACAGGGCCGGTCCCGCCTGAGGAGGACGCGCGTGATCGACGACAAGACCTGGGCGGGTTCGGCCGCCTGCGCGCAGACCTCGCCCGACACCCTCTTCGTGCGGGGCGCCGCTCAGCGCACGGCCCGGGAGCTCTGCTTCTCGTGCCCGGTCCGCATGGCGTGCCTGGTGGAGGCGCTGTCGAGCGCCACGGAGTTCGGCGTGTGGGGCGGGATGACCGAGCGTGAACGTCGTGCTCTCCTCAAGCGGAACCCGGACGTGACCGACTGGGCGAGCTGGCTCGCCGAGCACGGTCACGAGGTCGAGACGCCGTCGATGGCGGCGTCCCGGCGGCGGGTGGCCGCCCTGGGCGCCGCGGCGCGCGCGAGCTGACCCCCGCGCGGGCTCGCGCGTCGTGACCAGATCGTGACATTGGGGGTGCGGGACCGGGAGTGCCGACCTAGCGTGGAAGGCCATGGTCGCCACCCACGCCACGACAGCCACGCCGTCGGCTCCGCCCGCACGACCCCTCGCGGGGCCTGAGAACCGGTCGCAGACACCGGCCCGTCCGCGCCTGTACGCCATCGACGGTCTGCGGTTCCTCGCGGCGCTCGGCGTCGTGCTCTACCACTTCACGGCCCGGTGGTCGCAGGTGTGGGGCACCGAGCCGGGCCACGTCTTCCCCGAGATCGGCCCCGTGGTGATCTACGGCGTGCTCGGCCCGGAGCTGTTCTTCGTGATCTCGGGTTTCGCGATCCTCATGACGGCGTGGGGCCGGGACGTGCCCCACGTGGTCGCCTCCCGGCTGGCGCGGCTCTACCCGTCGTACTGGATCGCGGTGATCGCCACCTCGGTCCTGCTGCTGTGGATCTGGCCCGCGGGCAAGGACATCACGGTGGGCGAGGCGCTGGTGAACCTCACCATGCTGCAGGAGGCCTTCGGCGTCCGGCACGTCGACGGCGTCTACTGGACGCTGTGGACGGAGCTCCGGTTCTACGTGCTCATGGTGCTCTTCGTCGCGTGGGGCATCACGCGACGCCGTCTGCTCTGGGTGTGCGCCCTGTGGCCGCTCGCGGCGCAGGTGGTCCACGAGCTCCAGGTGCCGTGGCTGGGAGAGGTCCTCGTCGAGCAGTACGCCCCGTTCTTCGCGGGCGGCATGCTGATCTACCTCATGCACCGGGAGGGCCGGTCGCGGGCCGCCTGGCTGATCGTGGCCATGAACGCGGCGCTCGCCGTGCGCAACACCGTGCCGTGGCAGATGCACTCCGTCAGCACGAACACCGTCTTCACCCCTGACCCGTGGGTGCTGGCCGCGCTCACCGTCGGGTGCTTCGCCGTCGTGGCCGTGCTGACGCTGACCCGGGTCCAGCGCCTGCCGTGGGCGTGGCTGATGCCGGTCGGCGCCCTGACCTACCCGCTCTACCTCGTCCACGAGTTCTGGGGCTGGTGGCTGATCGACAACCTCGCCGGCCACGCCGACCGGTGGGTGGTCCTCGCCGCCGCGGTCGCCTTCTCCCTGGTCCTCGCGTGGCTCGTCCACCAGGCGGAGAAGCGGCTCGGACCACCGACGAGGCGCTGGATCGAGCGCACGCTGCGTCGTCGTCCCGCCCCCTCGCCAGCCCGGCAGCCCGCCCCGGCGAGGGCGCGGGACCGGCGGGACGGCGCGGCCGCCCCGGCCTGAGCGCGGCGGGGTCAGCCGATGCCGAGAGCCGGTGCCTCCATCGCCGGGCAGGTGTCCATGACGACGGCGAGCCCGGCCGCACGGGCACGCTCCGCGGCCGCCTCGTCGACCACGCCGAGCTGCAGCCACACCGCGCCGGCGCCGACGGCGATCGCCTGGTCGACGACGTCGCCGGCGAGCTCCGACCGCACGAAGACGTCGACGACGTCGATCCGGCCCGGCACGTCGGCCAGCGTGGCGTACCCCGGCGCGCCGTGGACCTCCTCGGCCTTCGGGTGGACCGGCACGATCTCCATGCCCAGGTCGTCCCTGAGGTACCTCGCGATGCTGTAGGCGGTGCGCGCGGGGTTCTCGGAGAGCCCGACCACGGCCCAGCGGCCGGGAGTGGTGAGAAGGCGGCGGACGACGGCCGGATCGTTGGTGTGAGCCATGCCCGCAAGCCAACCACGTCCGCTGATACCTTCCACCCGTGCGCGACGCCGTCGGGACGGGGGTCCCGTGACCTGGGGTGAGACCGTCCTGCCGGGTCTGGCGCTGTGGGCGGGGCTGGTCCTGCCCGGCTGGGCGTTCCTCCGGCCGCTCGGGGTCCGCGGGCTCGTCGCAGTCGGCGCGGCACCGGCGGCGACCACCGCGGTGGCGGGCGTCCTGGGTCTCCTCTACCCGGTCCTCGGGGTCCGGTGGACCCTCTCCTCCGCCGTCGTGGGTCTGGCGGCCGGCGTGCTGACCGCCGCCGCGGCCGGGGCGCTGCTCGGCACCGCACGCCGTCGGGGCTCGGACGAGCGCCACGCGCCCTGGCTGCCTCCGCCGCTGGCCGCCCGCTCGGCCGGCCTGCTGACCGGGTCGCTCGCGCTGGCGTGCGTGCTGGTGTGCGTCCCCATGGCCGTGGGTATGGGGACGCCCGACTCGCCCGCGCAGGCCTGGGATGCGGTGTTCCACCTCAACGCGATCGAGTCGGTCCGCAGCACCGGCAACGCCTCCACCCTCGGCGGCCTCGCCGGGCTGTACGGGGGCCGGGCCGCGTACTACCCGGCGGTGTGGCACGCGATCGTGGCGGTCGCGCCCGGGTTCGACCCGGTGCCCGCCGCCGCCGGCACGGCCGCCCTCGTGGTCGGCGGGCCGGTCTGGCTGGTCGGCATCGCCGCCTTCACCCGCGCGATGCTGCCGGACGGGGCGCTGCCCACGCTGGTCGCCCCGCTGCTGGCAGCCACGTTCGTGGCCTTCCCGGTGGTGGTGCTCACCGTCCTGGCCCAGGGGCCCATGGGGCTGAGCGTCGCGCTGCTGCCCGGCGTGCTCGCGCTCCTCGTCGTGGCGCTGCGGACCCGATGGTTCTGGCCGGCGAAGGTCTCCGCGGCCTTCGCCCTCGGCACGGCCGCGGCGGGGGTCGCGCTGGCGCACGGCTCGGGGGCGTTCTCGCTGCTCGTCCTCGGCGGCCTCCCGAGCGTCGTGATCCTGGTGCGGCAGGCGCGCCAGGGATGGGCCGCCGGGCGGCCCCGCGCGGTGCTGGCGGGCGTCGCGGTCGCGGCGGTCGTCGCGGCGGCGACCGCCGCGCTGCTGGCCACCTTCCCGGCGTTCCTGGCGACCCTGTCCTACGAGCGCGCTGGTGCGGGGAGCTACCTGCCCGTGCTCGCCAAGCTCGTCACGGACACCCCGCAGGTCTACTGGTACGGGATGGGCGCGGGCAACGCGGTCGTGACCGCGCTGACCCTCGCCGGGATCGTGCTGAGCTTCCGGCTGCGCCGCGGGCGCCGCCTCGCGGCCGTCCTCGTCGGCGCCGCCGCCCTGGTGCTGCTCGCCGCCGGCCCGCCGGAGAACCCGCTGCGGTCGCTCACCGGGTTCTGGTACACCCAGGCGGCCCGCATCGCACCGCTCGTCGTGATCCCCGCCGTCGTGCTCGCCGCGGGCGCGTTCGCGGCGCTCGCCGAACGGCTCGACGGCCGCCTCCACGCCCGGGCGCCCCTGGTGCCGCCGTGGGCTGTGCCGGTCGCCCTGCTCCTCGTGGTCGTCACGTCCACCGCGGGGGCCAGGTGGGACCTGAAGGTGGCGATCACCGCCTCCGTGCACGATCCCGGCGCCGTCGCCTGGGGCACCATGCTCACCGACGACGAGCTCGACATGATCGAGCGCCTCCCCGGGCGCCTGCCCGAGGGGTCCGTCGTGCTCGGCGATCCCTTCAACGGCTCCGCCTACCTGCCCGCCCTCGCCGGTGTCGACGTCGTCTTTCCCCAGCTCGGGCCCCTGGGGGGCGAGGACCGGCAGCTGCTCGAGAGGTCCTTCCGCGACCTCCGGCAGAACCCCGCCGTCTGCCGGGCCGTGGAGTCCCTGGGCGTCACGCACGTCTACACCGACACGGCCGGCGCGGACGACGGGGCCAAGGTGCACGCGCGCACCGCCGGCCTGCGCGACGTCGACACCTCCGCGGGGTTCACGCTCGTCGACCGCGGGGGGACCGCGAGCGTGTGGCGGCTGACGGCCTGCGGCTAGCGTGCCCCGGGCGCTTCCGTTATCGGACTGTGATCTTTGCCTCTGAGCGTCCGATCGACTTTATCGGACGGGGGCGACCTCCCTAGCCTCGACCGCGGTCCGGAACACCGACGCGAGGAGCAGACGGGCACATGATCAAGCGAGCGGCTCTTGCCGCGGCAGGGCTGGCCGTGGGGATCGGCGTGGCAGCCGGCGTCTCCCAGGCCGCCGTCGGGCCCGTCTCCGAGCTCACCACCGCCCACGTGTCCACCGCCGAGCGACCGCCGAAGCCGAAGGAGGCGCTGGCGACCGCCACACCCGCGCCCGGGCCCGAGCGGACCGCCGACGCGACTCCGGCGCCTGCAGAGGCGCCCACCGAGGTCCCGGTCGCCGACGCGACCGCGGAGGCGCCCCCAGAGCCCACGGCCCCGGTGGAGGAGCCCGCTGCCTCCCCGGAGCCGGAGCCGACGGCGGAGGAGACCGAGGACGCCGCCGCGCCGGAGTCGGCGCCCGCCCCGGCCCCCGCACCGGAGGCGCCCGAGGCCGGCTCGTCGGCGACCGCCCAGGACGGCTTCGACCAGCGCATGGTCGCCCTCATCAACGCCGAGCGGCAGGCGGCCGGCATGGCGCCGCTGCAGTACTGGGGCGGGCTGCGCGCCGGCGCCCTGGCGCACTCGCGCTGGATGGACGGAAACGACTTCGAGCACGCCTCCGACGGCACGATGGACGCCGACACGGCTGCGGCCGGCTGCTCGGGCGGCTGGGCCGAGAACATCTACTGGGCCTCGGACACCGGCACGTCGCCCGAGGCGGCGATGCGCTCCTACATGGAGTCGCCCGGCCACCGGGAGAACATCCTGCACCCGGAGCTGCGCTACGTCGCCACCGGCACGGTCATGACCGACGGCGGGCTGTTCAACACGCAGCGCTTCAGCTTCGACTGCGCCTGACGCCGGCTCAGTACTCCCAGACCAGGACGTCGTCGCCCTGGCCGTGGCGGATCAGGCCGTGCGGGGCCGCCGAGTCCAGGACGAGCTTCCCGCGCACCGGATCGCCGGGCGGCACGAACGGCGGAACCAGGTCGGCGTCCTCGAAGCAGGACCACGAGGCCTCCGTCGTCGACACCTGCTGGGGGGTGCCGCCCGCGTCGGTCAGCTGGAAGGCGCCGGGCGGCAGCGGGACCGGCTCGTGAGCGCCCGCGACCGCCGTCACCTCCAGCACGACGAAGTACCCGAGCTCTGGCGTCTGGGTGGGCACCGCCCGGCCCGGACAGCTGTCGAGCACGCTGACCTCGCGCACGGTCAGCGTCAGCGCGCCGTCGCCGCCGAGCGAGACCGGCTCACCCAGCGCCACCGGCCGTCCGGGCGCGGCACCTGACGTCGTGGCGGGCCCGGCCGGAGTGCCGCCGGCCGACGGCGGGGCCGTGGTCGTCGAGCAGGCCGCCAGGAGCAGGACGCCCGCGACGACGGCCGCACGGAGGGGGCGCGGCGCCGTCAGCCGAACGGCCATGCCCAGCCGCCCGTGCCGTCCGGGTCGTACACCACGGTGCCGCTGCTGGTGCGCGAGTCGAGCACGATCTTGCCCGTGACCAGGTCCCCGGGCTCGACGAACGGGGGCGCCAGCTCGTCGTCGTCGAGGCAGGCCCAGGCGGCGGCGGTGGCGGCGGAGTCCTGGACGGTGCCGTCCGGCGCGACGATCCGGAACGCCTCCGGCACGAGCGGGAGGAACGCGTCGGTGCCGGGGGAGACCTCGCGGGCCATCTCCGCGGCCATGTGCGCGCGCACGTCGACCGTGACGAAGTGACCGTGCTCCGGCACGGGGTCCACGCCACGCCCCGGGCAGGTGCGGGTCACGTCCACGCCGAGCACCGTCAGGGCGAAGAGCGTCGACGACGACCCGGCGGCGCTGAGCCCCGCGGACTCGCCGATCTCCTTGGGAAGGTGCTCCGGCGCGGCAGGCTGCTCGGCGGGAGCGGAGGGTGGCGTGGTGCCGGGCTCCTCGGTCTGCGCGCTGGCGAGGGAGCCGGCGCCGAGGCCGACCGCGAGGATCGCCGCGCCCGTGGTCAGGGCGGCCGCCCGTCTGGTTCGCATCAGGTCTCCCGTTCCGCAGTGCTCATCGCCGGAGGAAGTCGCCGGAGGAGATGATCGTGCCGTTCGTGCGCAGGTAGCTCGACATCCGCGGCGAGGTCACGTACACCCACGACGTCCTGCCGTCCCGGTCCGTCATCAGCGTCCGGACGTAGGTCTGGGTGTCCGCCGCCCGGGTCGGGTCGTAGCGCTCGTACCGGTCCAGCCGCGCGACCGTGTCGTCGTACAGGTCCGTCCGGAGCTGCATCCGCTCGCCCAGGATCCCCGTCCTGTTGCTCCCGTTCGGGACCGCGTACGGGTAGGACGTCCCGCGCACCATGTACAGGTCCAGGCCGGGAGTACGGGTGTAGGCCTCCGCGACGGTGCGGCCGGTGAGGAGGTAGTGGCCCGCCTGGCCGCTGCGCAGGGTGCCGTAGACGAAGACCGACGGGCGGGATGTCGGGGCCGCAGGGGCCGCAGGGGCCGACGACGAGCCGCGCACCGCGACGATGGTGTCGACGGCGCCCCAGTTCCAGCCGATCTGGGTGGAGCCGGTCTGGAAGCCGCCGGTGCCGTTGCCGCGGTAGAGGTAGAGGGTCTTGCTGGTGGCGTGGCGGGCGATGAGGTCGGGGCGGCC
>NZ_BAABBA010000025.1:0-33268 GCF_039537705.1 Georgenia daeguensis | reverse complement strand
GGGCTGATGATGGTGTCGACGGCGCCCCAGTTCCAGCCGATCTGGGTGGAGCCGGTCTGGAAGCCGCCGGTGCCGTTGCCGCGGTAGAGGTAGAGGGTCTTGCTGGTGGCGTGGCGGGCGATGAGGTCGGGGCGGCCGTCGCCGGTGAAGTCGCCGGGGCTGATGATGGTGTCGACGGCGCCCCAGTTCCAGCCGATCTGGGTGGAGCCGGTCTGGAAGCCGCCGGTGCCGTTGCCGCGGTAGAGGTAGAGGGTCTTGCTGGTGGCGTGGCGGGCGATGAGGTCAGGGTGGCCGTCGCCGGTGAAGTCACCCACCGTGCTCACCGCGGCGGGCAGCACCCCGGGCGACGCCGGGGCGGAGGCTGCTGCCGGCCCGGTGGTGAGCGCCGGCAGGAGCATCGCCACGGCGGCGCCAAGGACCCACCGGCGGGCTCTCGGTCTGGGGGCCACGGGTCGTCCTCGCACGTCCTCGAGCGGATTCGGCACCTGCCCGGGAAATATCCCGTGCGGGACCGAAAAGGTCAACGACCGTGCCGGCCCGGCGCGGCGAGGAGTGCCGGCGGCTACGGGGTCGTCTCGACGTCCGACGGCGTCAGCTCGCCGTCCCGCAGACGCTGGAAGAACTGCGGCGCGAGCTCCTCGTCGAGGAGCACCGTCGAGCCGATCCCGCCCGGGCGGTAGTCGAAGTCGGCGACCGGGGGGGCGCCCGTCACGCCTTTCCCGCCCGTGGCGTCGCGGAACGCCAGGGCCATGCGCCCGAGGTCGACGATGCCGGTGTCCGTGTCGGTGACCAGCGCCCCGGTCCCCGCCTCGACGAGCTGGACGTGGTCGACCGGGTTCACGAGGGTGGACGGCGCGGCGACCTGCTTCATCACGGCCCCGATCACCTGGCGCTGACGGTCCGCCCGGCCGATGTCACCGTTGGGGTCCGAGTAGCGCATCCGGGCGAACGCCAGGGCGGTGGGGCCGTCGGCGACGCGGCAGCCGGCCGTCCACCGCAGCCCGGAGAACTCGTCGTCGACGTCGTAGTCGAGGCACAGCTCCACGCCGCCCACCGCGTCGACGACGTCCTGGACGCCGCCCATCCCGATCTCGACGTAGTGGTCGACGGTCAGGCCGGTCAGCTGCTCCACGGTCTCCGCGAGCAGCGGCGGGCCGCCCAGGGAGTAGGAGGTGTTGAGCTTCTCCGGTCCGTAGCCGGGGATCTCGACGAGGGTGTCGCGCGGGAGCGAGACGAGGGCCGTCGGGCCGGAGTCCGGCACGTGCATGACCATGATGGTGTCCGAGCGCTGACCCTCGGTCGCGTCCGCCACGGCGCCGTCCGCGCGCGAGTCGGAACCGGCGAGCAGGTAGGTCGTCCCCGGGGTGTCCGGCGCACCGGTGAGCGCGTCGACGTGCTGGAGCTTGCCGTTCGCCCAGATCAGCAGCCCGATCGGCCAGGCCAGCAGCACCACGAGGAGCACGCCCAGCAGGACCAGGCCCGGGCGCCGGCGCCGGCCGGTCCTGCTCGGGGAGGCCGGTGCCGGGACGGGCGCCGCCGGAGCCGGCTGCGGCCGCCGGGGCGGCGCCGTCCGCGAAGCGGGGGAGGCGGTCGCGGTGCCACGCGGCGCGTACGACGGCGGGGGGACGGCCTCCGGCGTGCGGCTGCGGGCGGCCGGGCGCGGGACGGGTCGCTCCGCGGCCTCGGACGAGCCCCGCGCCGGGCGCGCGTGCCGGCGGGGGTGGGCGGGCTGCGCCGTCGGCTCGCCGGAGCCGACCGGGCGGGCGGTGCGCGGGTCGGGCCGGCTGCCGCCTCTGACGGGGCGGAAGCTGGGGGGCAGCTTCGCCCGCTCGTCCTCGCTCATGCCCCTCCACGTCTCGCTGGTCCCGGCCCCGCGGCGGCACCGCGCCGCTCGTGCGGACGCCAGGGTAGCCCCGTCACCTGGGGGACGGGGCTGGCCGTCACTTGGTGCACACCGGGATGGTCGGCTCGGGGGCGGCCGTGACCACGCCGTCGTCGGTGGGGTCCTCCGAGGGCGTCTCGGTGGGCGGCGTGGTCGGCTCGTCCGTGGTCGTCTCGGTCGGCTCGGGCGCGGGCGCCTCCCCGGTGCCGGTCAGCGTCGCGTCGATGGGACGGTCGGCCTTGATGTTCTCCCACATCTGCTCCGCGTCCGCGGAGGGGACGACGCGCGGGCCTGCCCACTCGAACGGCATCGTCGCGAAGCTGATCGCCCCGGGCTCGAGGCCGCGCAGGGAGTTGGCGAGCCCCGCCATGGTCGGCAGGCCACCGATGTACGGGCCGGTCGTCAGCGTGGACGTGGCGGCGTCGAGGAACTGGTAGAGAGCGGGCAGGTCGGTCAGGAGGTTCTTGCTCAGGGCCTCGCGGGCGATCGCCGCGACGAGCTCCTGCTGCCGGCCGATGCGCGAGATGTCGGAGCCGTCGCCCACGGTCTTTCGCGCCCGGGCGACGCCGAGCGCCTCGGTGCCGTCGAGCACCTGGCACCCCGCGGCCACCTGCACCTGGGCGTACGGGTCGTCGATCGGCTCGGGGATGTAGAGCGGGACGCCGTCGAGCGCCTCGACGACGTTCTTGAACCCGGCGAAGTCCACGACCACGAAGTCGTCGATGTAGATGCCGGTGAGGTCCTCGACGGTCCGGATCGTGCAGGCCGCGGCGGCGCCGACGTCGCCGGTCTCCCCGCCGGTCTGGAAGGCCGAGTTGAACATCACGTCGGACTGCTCGGGCGTCTCGGTGCCGTCCGGGAGCCGGCAGGAGGGGACGTCGACGAGGGTGTCGCGCGGGATCGAGACGACCTCCACGCGGGACCGGTCGGCGGAGACGTGCGCGATCATCGCGGTGTCCGAGCGCATGCCCTTGACCTCGCCGGCCGCGCCGGCGCCGTCCACGTCGCTCGCGCCCTCGCGGACGTCGGAGCCCATCACGAGCAGGTTGATCGGCTGCCCGGCCTTGGAGTCGATCGGCTCCGGCGAGGCGACGGCGGAGGGTCGGTCGTCCCCGAGCAGGTCCTCGATGTCGTGGCGGCCGATGTTGCCCTGGATCTCCTGGTAGGCGAAGGTGGCGCCCGACCCGAGGAACAGGACGGCCGCGAGGGCGCCCACGCCGGTGCGGCGGAGCAGCCGGTGCCGGTCGAGGGCGCGGGCGTGCCGCGGGGACGCGGGCGGCTCCTCGGCTCGCGTCAGGGACGCCCGGGGCCCGGGCGCGTTGGCATGTCTCGGCACGATCACCGATCCTACGGCGCGTCGGGCCACGGGGGCGTCAGGGCGCGACCGAACCGGAAGGTTCGGTCGGGGCCCTTCTCGCCTGGTCCGCGCGGCGCGGGGCGCCGTCGGCGTCGCCGGTGCGGCCGGCGGAAGCACCGCCGGAGGGGGCCGGGGCCGTCCCGGCCGGGCGGTCCGGGAGGGCCGTCGTGCGCTCCTCCTGGACGGCGAGCGCGGCCTCCGCGAGCGCCACCTTGCGGGCGAGCACGGTGATGCGCCTGTTGAGCAGCGCCGTGGTGCGGTAGGTGGTGGCGAGAGAGCTGAGGAACGCGATCACCAGGGCGTACAGCAGGAGGTCGGCGCCGCGGCCGACGCCGAGCAGCCGGGCCAGCCACGTGAGCCAGCTCGGGAAGAGCACGGAGAGCACGGCGAGGAGGACGAAGCCGACGAGCATCAGGCGGCGGACCGCCTGGTGCCGGGCTCCGGCCGTCGACCGGGTCAGGAGCACGGTGATGACGGCGATCGCCACCAGCAGGATGATCTGGATCAGCACGACGCCCCCATCAGTTGAACACCAGGTCGACCAGGATGTTGACCGAGTTCAGCAGCGACTGCCCCTTGCCCCGGGAGTAGTCCGTGTACAGCACGTGCACCGGGTGCTCCGCCCACGGCAGGCCCGTGCGCCCGAGGTTGAGCACGATCTCGGTGGCGTGCGCCATCCGGTTCTGCTTCAGGTCGAGCTTGGCGGCGGCGTCCCGCCGGATCACCCGCAGGCCGTTGTGCGCGTCGGTCAGCCGCAGCCCCGTGGACTGGTTGGTGACCCACACCGCCGTGCGCAGCACGAGCCGCTTGAGCAGGCCCGGACGGGTGCGCTCGTCGAGGAAGCGGGAGCCGAAGACGACGGCGAGGCCCTCGCGCCGCGCGACGTCGACCATCGCGGCGGCGTCCTCGACCTGGTGCTGGCCGTCGGCGTCGAAGGTCACGAGGTACTCGGCGTCGGTCTGCTCCAGCACGTACCGCATGCCGGTCTGCAGCGCCGCACCCTGCCCCAGGTTGAAGGGGTGGTGGACGACGACGGCGCCCGCCGCCTCGGCGGCCGCCGCCGAGCCGTCGGAGGAGCCGTCGTCGACGCACACCACGTGCGGGAAGCGGGTGCGGGCGGCGGCGACGACGTCGCCGATCACCGCGGCCTCGTTGTACAGGGGGACGACGAGCCACGCGTCGGTCACGGGGGACTCGGTGGTCATGGGGCCATTCTCTCAGCCGATCGTCCCAGGCTGGTCCGCCGGCCCTGGGATACCGTTCCCCCGACCCGCCGCAGGTACCGGACGCGGCCCGAGGCAAGGAAGACCGGATGACAACTCGCATCGTGGAGAGCGCGGACGTATCGCCGGAGGCGGTGATCGGTGACGGCTCGTCGGTGTGGCACCTGGCACAGGTGCGCGAGGGTGCGGTCCTGGGCGAGGGGTGCGTGGTGGGTCGTGGCGCCTACATCGGAACGGGTGTGCGGAT
The DNA here is from genome assembly GCF_039537705.1 of Georgenia daeguensis. Classification (NCBI taxonomy): domain Bacteria; kingdom Bacillati; phylum Actinomycetota; class Actinomycetes; order Allobogoriellales; family Allobogoriellaceae; genus Georgenia; species Georgenia daeguensis. Next base: position 28,559 of record NZ_BAABBA010000025.1, on the reverse strand, counting down.
GGGGCGGCACTGCAAGGTGCAGAACTACGCGCTGGTGTACGAGCCGGCGGTGCTGGGGGACGGGGTGTTCATCGGCCCGGCGGTGGTGCTGACGAACGACACGTTCCCGCGGGCGGTGAACCCGGACGGGTCGCTGAAGTCGGCGCACGACTGGGAGCCGGTCGGGGTCACGATCGGGGACGGCGCATCGGTCGGGGCGCGGGCGGTGTGCATCGCGCCCGTGACGATCGGGGCGTGGGCCACGGTCGCCGCGGGGGCGGTGGTGACGCGGGACGTCCCGGCCCACGCCCTGGTGGCCGGGGTGCCGGCCCGCCGGATCGGCTGGGTCGGTGCGGCCGGGGTGCCCCTGGTGCGCGAGGATGAGGCGTGGCGGTGCCCGGCCACGGGCGTGGTGTACGAAGAGTTCGAGGACACGATCAGAGAGGTGCGGGCCTGATGAGCCTGGAGATGATTCCTGCGGCGAGGCCGATCATCGGCGAGGACGAGCGGGTGGCGGTGGACCGGGTGCTCGCCTCGGGGATGGTGGCGCAGGGCCCGGAGGTGAAGGCCTTCGAGGCCGAGTTCGCCGAGCACCTGGTGCAGGGGCGGGAGTGCGTGGCGGTGAACTCGGGCACCTCGGGGCTGCACCTGGGGCTGCTGGCGGCCGGGATCGGCCCGGGGGACGAGGTCATCGTGCCCTCGTTCACCTTCGCCGCGACCGGGAACTCCGTGGCGCTGACCGGCGCGACGCCGGTGTTCGCGGACATCGAGCCGGATTTCTTCTGCCTGGACCCGGCCTCGGTGGCCGCGGCGGTGACGGAGCGGACGCGGGCGATCATGCCGGTGCACCTGTACGGGCACCCGGCGAACATGCCGGCCCTGCAGGAGATCGCGGACGAGCACGGCCTGATGGTGTTCGAGGACGCCGCCCAGGCCCACGGCGCCTCCCTGGACGGGAAGCGGGTGGGCACGTTCGGGACGTTCGGGATGTTCTCGCTGTACCCGACGAAGAACATGACGTCCGGGGAGGGCGGGATGGTCTCCTGCGCCGACGGGGAGATCGCCCGGCGGGTGCGGCTGCTGCGCAACCAGGGCATGGAGCGTCAGTACGCCAACGAGCTGGTGGGGCTGAACAACCGGATGACGGACATCCACGCCGCGATCGGGCGGGTCCAGCTGACCAAGGTCGACGCCTGGACGCAGAGGCGCCAGGAGAACGCCGCGTTCCTGGACGCGAACCTTCAGGGGGTGACCACCCCGCCGGTCGCGGCGGGGGCGGTGCACGTCTACCACCAGTACACGATCCGCATCCCCGGCGCGGCCGGGGCGGAGCGGGACCGGGTCGTGACCGCGCTGCGCGAGGAGCACCAGGTCGGCTCGGGGGTGTACTACCCGATCCCGAACCACCGCCTGGAGTCACTGAAGGGCTACGCGCCGGGGCTTCAGCTGCCCGAGACGGAGCGGGCGGCGGCGGAGGTCATCTCCCTGCCCGTCCACCCTTCGCTCACGCCCGAGCACCTCGAGCGGATCGTGACCGCGGTCAACACCGTGGTCGTGAAGGCGGGTGCCTGAGATGGGGGAGAGCAACGGCACCGCCCGCCCCACGATCCGGGTCGGGCTGATCGGCCTGGGGTCGATGGGCCGCCACCACGCCCGGGTGATCCGCGAGACCGACGGGATGGACCTGGTCGCGGTCGCCGACCCGGGCGGGGACAAGTTCGGCGTCGCCCAGGGCCTGCCGGTCCTGCCCGACGTCCACGCCCTGATCGAGCAGGGGCTGGACGCGGCGATGGTCGCGGTCCCGACGATCTACCACGAGGACGTCGCCCTGGCCCTGGCCGCCGCGGGGGTGCACACCATGGTGGAGAAGCCCATCGCGCACACCGCCGCGGCCGGCCGGCGGGTCGCGGACGCCTTCGAGAAGGCGGGCCTGGTCGGGGCCGTGGGCTACGTCGAGCGGTGCAACCCGGCCCTGCTGGAGATGCGCCGCCGGATCGCCGAGGGCGAGCTCGGCGAGGTCTACCAGATCGCCACCTCCCGCCAGGGCCCCTTCCCGGGCCGCATCAGCGACGTCGGGGTGGTCAAGGACCTCGCCACCCACGACGTGGACCTGACCGCGTGGCTGGCCCAGTCCCCCTACGAGACCGTCTCGGCGCAGGTGACCCACCGCTCCGGGCGCGAGCACGAGGACATGGTCGTCGCCGTCGGGCGCCTGGCCAACGGGGTGATCGTCAACCACCTCGTGAACTGGCTCTCTCCCCGCAAGGAGCGTCAGACCATCGTCACCGGCGAGCGCGGCGCCCTGGTCGCCGACACCGCGAGCGCGGACCTGACGTTCTACGCCAACGGCACGCTGGCGACCCAGTGGGACGCCGTCGCCGCCTTCCGCGGCGTCTCCGAGGGCGACGCCATCCGCTACGCCATCAACAAGCGCGAACCCCTCCGGGTGGAGCAGGAGAACTTCCGCGACACCATCCACGGCACCAACACCCCCGCCACCACCGCCGTGTCCATGGCCGAGGGCGTCCACACCCTCACCGTCGTCGAGGCCATCCTCGAGTCCGCACGCGAGGCCTCCGCCGTCCGCGTCTGACGCGGCCGGGATACGCGGATCCGGGAACGGGGCCCGCCGGACGTCACGTCCGGCGGGCCCCGTTCCGCGCGTCCGGCGGTGGCGGACGACACAGGGCATTCCGGACGCCAAACCCTTGGAGGGTTGCGGACGCTGTGCGACGCTGAAGAGCGAGCACAGCCTCTTCCCCAAGCACAAAGGCTCCACCGTGAAAACTCGATCCCGCTCCCTGCTCGTCTCGATCGGCGCTGTTCTGGCGCTGCCGGGCCTGCTGCTCACTCCGCCCGCGGCCGCGACGACCGGCCAGGACGCGCCGGCCGCCTCCGGCCCCGAGGCGCCCGCGCCCGACACCCCCGAGGTGCCGGCCAGCGAGACCGCCACCGTCAAGGGGGCCGTGCCGGTGAAGGCGGAGACCGAGGTCGTGGAGATGGACGGGGCCGTCGCGGCGTCGCCGGGGACGGAAGAGGTCGTCGTGACGGCCGAGGGCGGCGAGCTGCGCGTCGTCGGTGTCAGCTGGGCCGAGCTCGACGCGGGTGAGGACCTGACCGTCCGGCTCCGCAGCCACGACGGCCAGGCCTGGTCCGGCTGGACCGACATGGAGGTCACGGCCGCCGTCACCGCCGAGGAGGCGCCCGAGGGCAGCCGCGGCGGCACCGAGCCGATCGTGGTCACGGACGCCGAGACCATCGAGGTCTCCCTCGCCGCGCCGGCGGGCGAGCTGCCCACCGACCCCCGGCTCGACGTGATCGATCCCGGGCAGAGCCCCGCCGACAACGGCGCACCGATCGGCCAGGATGTCGTCGGCGACGGCGCCGGCCAGTTCGCCGTCCCCTCCGCCGTCGTCCCGGGCACCCCCTCGATCTACTCGCGGGCCGACTGGGGCGCGGACGAGTCGATCCGGCAGTGGAAGCCCGAGCTCGGAGAGGTGACCGGCGTCGTCGTCCACCACAGCGCGAGCAGCAACAGCTACACGTCCGGCCAGGTCCCCGGGATCATCCGCGGCTTCTACCAGTACCACGCGGTCACGCGAGGGTGGGGCGACATCGGCTACAACGTCATCGTCGACAAGTTCGGCCGGGCCTGGGAAGGGCGCTACGGCGGCCTGACCAACCCGATCGTCGGCGCCCACGCGTCCGGCGTGAACGACACGATGTTCGGCATCTCGGTGATCGGCAACTACGACCTCGTCAAGGTTCCCGAGGCAGCCTTCAACAAGGTCGCCCAGGTCACCGCCTGGAAGTTCGCGCTCAGCGGCATCACCACCTCCGGCAGCGCCAAGGGCATCAACGGGGCAGCGATCCCGCGCGTGGTCGGGCACTACTACGTCGGGCAGACGGCCTGCCCGGGCAAGTTCTTCATCGAACGCCTCCCGGAGCTGAAGAACCTCATCACCTCGTACGAGTCGCGGATGACGGTCGTGAAGGACCCCGGCTACGACAGCGTGCGACTCTCGGGTGACGACCGCTACGCCACCAGCGTCGCCGCGTCCGGCTGGTCCAACACCTGGGCGAGCACCGTGTTCGTCGCCACCGGCCAGGACTACGCGGACGCCCTCGCGGGCGGCCCCGCCGCGACCGTCGCCGACGGGCCCGTGCTCCTCGTCCAGCCGGGCGGCATCCCCACCTCGGTGAAGGTCGAGCTCAAGCGGCTCACCCCGAGGAAGATCTACGTGCTCGGCGGCAGCGGGGCGATCAGCGACACCGTCGTGCGCCAGCTCGGCGCCTACGCCCCGGTGGAGCGGCTCCAGGGCTCCGACCGGTACGAGACCGCCGCCTCCGTCGGCCGGAAGATGTGGACGGACCCGACCAAGGTCTCGACGGTCTACCTCGCCTCCGGCCAGACCTTCGCCGACGCCCTCTCCGGAGGGGCCGCCGCCGCCAAGCAGCGCTCGCCGATGTACCTCACCCAGCCCGGCGGCCTGCCGACGGCGACCCGGCAGGAGCTCCAGCGCCTGAAGCCGGCCAAGGTCGTCGTCCTCGGCGGCACCGGCGCCGTCGGCAACAGGGTCGTCGACGAGGTCAAGCGCGCACTGCCGTCCGTCCAGATCCAGCGGCTCTCGGGCAAGGACCGGTACGCGACATCGGCGGCGATCGCCGACGCGGTGTGGCCGGACGGCGCCTCGGACGCCTACTTCGCCACCGGCGCCGCCTACGCCGACGCCCTCAGCGGCGTACCGTCCGCGGGTGACGACAACGCCCCCATGCTGCTGGTCCGGCGCACCTGCACCGACGACGTCGTGCGCGCCACGATCGGCCGGCTCGGCGCCGACGCCCGCATCACCCTCGGTGGGACGGGCGCCGTCGCCGACGGCGCGGTCGGCCGGCGCTGCTGATGCGTGACGCACGCCGCGGCCGCCCACGCGTGGTGCTGGCCACCCGTATCTTCGCGCCCGAGGTGGCCGCGGCGTCGTTCCGCCTGCGGGCGCTGTGCGAGGCGCTGGCCCGCGACGGGGCGGACGTCACCGTCCTCACCGTCCGCGCGCCCGGCGCGGAGCCCTCGCTGCCCGGCGTGCGGGTGCGGCGGTGGCCCGTGCTGCGGGACCGGTCCGGCTACGTGCGCGGCTACCTGCAGTACCTCAGCTTCGACGTCCCGCTGGCGCTGCGCCTGCTCCTGACACCCAGGCCGGACGTGGTGGTGAGCGAGCCGCCGCCGACCACCGGGTCAGTCGTGCGGGTGGTCTGCGCGCTGCGGCGGGTGCCCTACGTCTACTACGCCGCGGACCTGTGGGCGGACGCGGCCGAGGCCGCCGAGATGCCCGGCGCGGCGGTGCGCGTCCTCCGGACCGTCGAGCGGTTCGCCCTGCGGGGCGCCCGCCGCGTCGTCGCGGTCTCCGACGGCGTGCGCGAACGGCTCGCCGCCCTCGGGGTCCGCCACGTCACCACGGTGCGCAACGGGGTGGACACGTCGGTCTTCACCCCTGTGGGTCCCGGCCCGGACGGCGAGGCCCAGGACGGCGGCGGGCGGCCGTACGTCGTCTACGCCGGCACCACGTCCGAGTGGCAGGGCGCCGACGTCTTCGTCCGCGCCATGGCCACCGTCCTGGAGCAGGTCCCGGACGCGCGGCTGGTCTTCCTCGGCCAGGGGAGCGCCTGGCAGGCCATCGCCGACCTCGCCGCCACGCTGCCGCCCGGCACCGTGGAGATGCGCGGCCTGGTGCCGCCCGCGGAGGCGGCGCGCTGGCAGCGGGGAGCCGCCGCGGCGGCGGTCAGCATCGTGCCCGGCCTGGGGTACGACTTCGCGTACCCCACCAAGATCTACGCCGCCCTGGCCTGCGGGACCCCGGTGATCTTCGCCGGCACGGGCCCGGCGGCCGAGGACGTCACCGCCCACGGCCTGGGGTGGGCCGTGGACCACGACGTCGCCGCCGTCGCCCGCGCCATGGTGGCCGCGCTGCGCGCCGGGCCGGCCGACGCGGAACGGCTCGCGGGCTGGGTCGAGGAGCACGCCTCCGCGGCCGCAGCCGGGCGGGCGGCGGCCGACGTCGTCCTGGCCGCGGCCGGCTGAGCCGCTCCGCCGACCGGGTGGGCGGCCTGGCCCCGGGGGCGCGCGCGGCATAATGGCGGCGATGAGCCTGACCGGAAAGACCCTCGATGCCGTCGTCGGCAACCCCGTGGGCCGTCGGCTCATCACGACGGCGGTGCGGACGAGCCTGCGACTGCCCGCCCGCGCCGGATCCGCGGCGGCACGGGCCCGCTGGACGGGCCACCTTCTCAGCGGCCGCGGGTGGCCGGGCGAGGCGGCTGCCGTCCTCGCCACGGCCGAGCGTGCCGAGCGCGCTCCCGGGACGCGCGCGGAGCTCGGCGCCGCCCGGGCGCTCGCCGAGCTCGCCGCCGGGCGTGAGCCGGCGGACCTGGACGAGCGCACCGCCGGCACGCTCGCCCTCGCCGACGACGCCCTCAGCTCCGGCGAGCTGGACCGGGCCGCCCTGCGGCTCTTCGAGGCGCTCTCCCTGGCGTTCCACCCCTCCCGTCACTTCGGTGCGCGGCGCTCGCCGCTGCTGGCCGACCCGGACGGGTTCATGGCGCCGTTCTGGCGCTCGCACGCGTTCGCGCGGCTCGCGTCGAGCCCCGCACCCCGGCCGCGCCGGCCACGCGCGCGGACCCGCCGGCTGCTCGTCGTCGCCGCGGGGAACTTCACCTTCGTCCGCGACATCGTCGCCGACCACCGGCGCACGGAAGGGCTCGAGGTGCGCACCCTGGACCTGGACGAGGTCCGCGGCCTCGGCGGGCAGCTCGACGTCCGGGCGCTGACCCGCGCCCGCCTGAGGCGTGGCATGACAGGCGAACGGCTCCCCGTGCCCGAGAGCGTCCGGGAGCCGATCGCCTGGGCCGACACGATCCTCGTGGAGTGGGGCCACCGCGCCCTGGCGTGGGTCTCCCTGCTCGACGGCGTCGACGCCCGGGTCGTGGCCCGCGTCCACCGCTACGAGGCGCTGACGCCGCTGCCCCTGCTCACCGACTGGGCGGGCGTCGACGACGCGATCTTCATCTCCCCGGCGTTCCGCGACGTCGTGCGGCGCACGGCCCCGGGCCTGGACCGCACCCGCGTCGCGGTGGTCCCCAACCGGGCCGACCTCGCCGCCTGCCGGCAGGAGAAGACGCCGCGCGCCGCTCGCACGTGCGCGCTGATCGGGTGGGACCGCATGGTCAAGGACCCGGCCTGGGCGCTGGACGTGCTGGACCTGCTGCGCGCGCAGGACGAGCAGTGGCGCCTGCTGCTCATCGGCTCCGACGAACCGTCGGAGCCGTGGCCCGAGGCCGTGGACTACTTCCGGCGCGTCCGGCAGCGGATCGACGCCTCGGGCGGCGCCGTCGAGGTCCGCGGCTTCACCGACGACGTCCCCGGGGCCCTGCGCGAGGTCGGGGTGATCCTCAGCACCAGCCTGCAGGAGTCCGCCCACGTCTCCCTGCTCCAGGGCGTGGCGAGCGGCGCCCTGCCCGTGGTCCGCGACTGGCCGGACCTCGCCGGCTGGGGCGGCCCCGAGGCGCTGTACCCGGCGGACTGGGTCGTCGCCACCCCGGCCGAGGCCGCCGCACGCATCGCCGCCGCGGGGGACGTGCCGCACACCGGTGACGCGGCGCGCGCCGCGCAGGACTGGGTCCTCGACCACCGCGACTGGTCGGCGGTCCGGCCTCACTTCGACGCCGTCGTGCTGGGGGAGGAGGCCTCGTGAAGCGGCTGCTCGCCACCCTGCGCCAGCTGATGCCGCTGCTGCCCGCGGGCGCGCGGCGGTTCCTCACCGTCTACACGGTGGCGACCTCGGCGCTCGCCCTCCTCGACATCGCCGCGCTGGGCCTCATCGCCCTGACCCTCGCCCCGATGATCCAGCAGCGGCCGCTGACGCTGCCCGTCCTGGGCGAGCTCGGCGACGAGGCCTACGTGCCCGTGCTGCTGGTCGTCTGCGGTCTCATCGTGCTCAAGGGTGTCTTCGCGCTCACCCTGCAGTGGGTGGCGACCCGGCGCTTCGCCAGCTACGAGCTCGTCATCGGCGACCGCCTCTTCGAGGCCTACATCGGCGCCCCCTGGACCGAGCGGCTGCGGCGCAACTCCGCCGAGCTCGTCCGCCTCGCCGACGTCGGCATCGCCAACACCATCTCCGGCGTGCTGCTGCCCGCCGCCCAGCTGCCCGCCCAGGCGGCGACGTTCCTCGCCGTGCTCGTCGTGCTCGTGGTCGCCCAGCCCGTCACCGCGGCCGTCACCCTCGCCTACCTCGGACTCGTCGCGGCCCTCCTGTACTTCGGCATCTCCCGCCAGGCCGTCACGGCCGGCAAGGTGAACCTGCGGTACTCCTTCCGCGTGGCCACGCTGATGACCGAGATGGTCTCGGCGCTGAAGGAGATCACCCTGCGCAACAAGCTCGGCGAGGTCGCCACGGTCGTCCACGACGCCCGCGAGCGCTCCACCCGGGCCCGGAGCAACATCCGGTTCCTCAACGCCGTGCCCAAGTACGTCGTCGAGGCCGCCCTCATCGGCGGGTTCGTCCTCGTCGGCGGCGTCGCCTACGCCGGCGGCGGCATGGAGGCGGCCCTGGGCGCGGTCGCCCTCTTCGGCGTCGCCGGCTTCCGGATGATCCCGTCCGTCACGACGTTCCAGAACATCATGACGCAGACGTCCTCCAACATCCCCCACGTCGAGGCCGTCATCCGGGACATCGACGCCGCGGAGCGCTACACCGCCTCGGCGGAGCACGTCGGCAAGGACCCCATCGTCGGGCACCCGCGCCGGCTCACGCTCCGCGACGTCACCTTCACCTACCCCGGCGCCGCCGAGCCCGCCGTGCGCGGCATCGACCTCGACGTGCCGCTCGGCAGCTCGCTGGCCTTCGTCGGCTCCTCGGGCGCCGGGAAGTCCACCCTCGTCGACATCCTCCTCGGTCTCCTCGTGCCCTCCAGCGGCACGATCGAGCTCGACGGCGTCCCGCTCGTCTCCGTCCTCGGCGCCTGGCGCACGCGGGTCGGGTACGTGCCCCAGGACGTCTCGCTCTTCGACGCCTCCGTCGCCCAGAACGTCGCGCTCACGTGGGGCGAGGAGATCGACGAGGAGCGCGTGCGGACCGCGCTCGAGCGGGCCCAGCTCCTCGACGTCGTCGCGGGCCGGCAGGGCGGCATCCACGCCCGCATCGGCGAGCGCGGCATCGCCCTCTCCGGCGGCCAGCGCCAGCGGCTCGGCATCGCGCGGGCGCTGTACGTCGACCCGCTCGTGCTCGTCATGGACGAGGCCACGAGCGCCCTGGACACCGCCACGGAGGAGGCCGTGACGACGGCGATCCGCGGCCTGCACGGCGACGTCACCGTGATCTCGGTGGCGCACCGCCTCTCGACGATCCGGCACAGCGACCAGGTGTGCTTCATGCGCGACGCCACGATCGTCAACCGGGGCACCTTCGACGAGCTGGTGGCCGCCGAGCCCGAGTTCGCCCTCCAGGCCCGGCTGGCGGGGCTGTCGTGAGCGAGCCCGACGTCGATCTCGTCATCGCCCTGCACGACCTGAGCCGGCCGGTCGGCCGCGCCGCGAGCTCCGCCCTCGCGGGGGACGCCGACGGCGTGCGCGTCACGATCGCCTGCCACGAGCTGGCCGCGGCCGACGTCGCGGCGCGCCTGCCGGACGAGGTGCGGGACCGCGTGCGGCTGCTGGAGGTGCGCGACGGCCTGGGCAGCCCGTCCGGGCCCTTCAACGCCGGGCTCGAGGCCGCGACGGCCCGGTACGTGGCGATCATGGGCTCGGACGACTACGTCGAGCCCGGTGCGCTGCGCGCCTGGGCCGACGCCGCGGACGCCGCCTCCGCCGACGTCGTGCTCGCCCCGATGCGTCACCAGAGCGGCGAGCGGATCCCCACCCCACGGGTGCGCCCCGGCCGGCAGCGCCGCCTCGACCGGGTCAAGGACCGCCTGGCCTACCGCACCGCGCCGCTCGGCCTGATGCGCCGGGAGGTCCTCGAGCACCACAACCTGCACCTGACCCCGGGCATGCGCTCCGGCGGCGACGTCGCGTTCACCGTCCGGCTGTGGTCCCTGCCCCTGCGCGTCGACCTCGCCGCCCGGGCGCCCCGGTACGTCGTCGGGGCCGACGCCGTCACGCGGGTGACCACGGCCGTGCGCCCGGTGACCCAGGAGCTCCAGGCGTGGGACCACCTGCTCCGGCAGGACTGGTTCGCCGCGCTCGACCCTGGCTGGCGCCGCGCGGTCGCGATCAAGGCCGTGCGCATCCACCTGCTGGGGGCCGCCCGGCGCCGCCCCCGTGCGGAGATGTGGCACGACGGCGAGGCGGCCTGGCTGGGCGAGCTCACCCGTGGGTGGGTCGGCGCCGCACCCGGCGTGCTGCGGCCCCAGGCCCGCGCCGACCGCGACCTTCTCGACGTCATGCTCGCCCCGACGACGGAGGAGGCCCTCGCCGCCGCCTCCGCCCGCCGTGCGGTGGCCGGCCGGCGGGACCAGGCGCTGACCCGGGAGATCGCCGGCAACCTGGAGCGGGAGTCGGTGCTGCGACACTACGTCGGGCTGCGGCTGCGGCGCTGACGGCCGCGACCCACCCGCTCCGCGGTCAGACCGCCGCTGCGTAGCGACGCTCGAGCTCCTCGACGTAGCGGTCCGCCACAAAGTTCTCGCGAGCCCACCCCCGCGCCCCGAGCCGTGCGGCGGCGGCCGCGGGGTCCGCGAGGGCCTCCCGGGCCTGCTCGGCCACCTCACCGGGCGCGCCGGCGATCACCGGCGGCAGTGCACCGTCGGGGTAGCGCCACGGCACGCCGGGCATCGCCAGCGGCGCGCCGATCGCCATCGCCTCCAGCTCGCTCACCCCGAGCAGCCCCGTCGCCTGGCCCACCACGAGGTCGGCGCCGGCGAGCAGGTCGAGGTAGCCGCGGTGGGGGAGCGGCCCCACCAGCTCGACGCCGGCCGCGCGGGCCTCGGCGGCCATCGGACCCCAGTCGAGCCCGACCAGCCGGGCGGCGGGAACGGCGCTCCGCAGGGCCTCGACGACCTCGAGCATGCGCGCCGCACCCTTCTCCGGGCCCCAGCGGGAGGCGAAGACCACCGTCGGGTCGGGGCCCGAGCCCGGCCGCCACTCCGGGAGGCGGGCGGCGTCGACGAACGCCGGCATGAACTCGGCGTCCGGCCGTGCCGCCCGGGCGTTCTCGGCGGTGTCGAGGTTGGTGTAGTAGACGCCCACCGCGCCGTCGACCGCCCGCCGCACGAGGTCCCGGGTGGCCGGGGCGGCCCACTGCTCGCGGATGTCAGTGCCGTGCAGGTGGAGGAAGTACGGGCGCCGCGGCATCGACGCCGCCGTGACGAGCGGCACGGAGGTCGCGTAGTGCACGTGCGCCACCTGGGCGCGCGTGAGCTCCGCGCGGCGCCGCAGCACGTACGGCAGCCAGCGCACGCGGCCCGCCCCGGTCGGGGTGGCGCCGGGCGGACGGACCGCCGAGGGCGGCAGGTGGCGCCAGCCGTAGCCCCGGGCGTGGGCGGCGGTCACGAGGTTGTGCGCCACGCGGGCGCAGTCGTTGACGTGCAGCACCCTGGGCCCGGGGTCGGTCATGGGCCGAGGGTACCTGCGGCCGGCGCACCGGCGCCGATGGCATGATGACGCCATGCCCCGCCCCCGGATGCTGATCCTGTCGTTCTCACCCATCAGCACGGACGCCCGGGTCCTCAAGCAGGTGACGTACTTCGTCGAGCACTACGACGTGACCACGTGCGGCTACGGCCCTGCGCCGGACGGCGTGGAGCGCCACCTGGAGCTTCCCGCCGGGGTGCCCAACAAGCTCGACGGCCGGCTGATCACCGCCCGCGCCTACCGGGCCGTGTACTGGCGCCAGGCGGCCGTGAGCGCGGCCCGCGAGCTCCTGCGGGGGACCGAGGCGGACGTCGTGCTGGCCAACGACCTCGACGCGCTGCCCCTGGCGCTGTCGCTGCGCCCCCGCCTGGGCGTGCACGCCGACCTGCACGAGTACTTCCCGCGGCTGCACGAGGAGAACGAGAAGTGGCGCCGGCGCATCGGGCCGTACATGTCGTGGCTCTGCCGCCGGTACCTGCCCCGCGCCGCGTCCGTCAGCACGGTCAGCGGCGGTCTCGCCCGCGAGTACGAGCGCGAGTTCGGCGTGCCGGTCCAGGTGGTCACCAACGCCGCCCCGTACGCCGAGCTCGAGCCCACCCCGGTGGCGGACCCGGTGCGCCTGGTGCACTCCGGCGCCTGCCTGCGCAGCCGGAACATCCACCTCATGGTCGAGGCCATGGCGCCCCTCGCCGGACGGTTCACCCTCGACCTCTACCTCACGCCGAACCACCCGGACTACCTGGCCGAGCTGCGCTCCCGGGCCGCGGAGCTGGGCAACGTCGTCGTCCACGACCCGGTGCCCTACCGTGAGCTGATCACGACGCTCAACGACTACGACCTCGGCGTGTTCGTCCTGCCGCCCGTCAGCTTCAGCTACGCCCACGCCCTGCCGAACAAGGTGTACGACTTCGCCCAGGCACGCCTCGGGATCGTCGTCGGCCCGTCCCCGGAGATGGTCGACCTGGTGGAGACGGCCCGCAACGGGGTGGTCACGCCCGGGTTCGCCGTCGAGGACCTCGTCACGGCGCTCAAGGACCTCACCCCCGCACGGGTGGCGGAGCTCAAGCGTGCGTCGCACACCCACGCCCACGCGCTCTCCGCCGAGGCCGAGGTCGAGAAGTGGGGCCGCGCCGTCGCCCGGATCCTGGAGCCCGTCGCGTGAGCGCCGCCCGGCCGCGTCTGCTGATCCTCTCCTTCTCGGACATCCGCTCCGACGCCCGCGTGCTGCGGCAGGTGCGCCTGTTCCGCGACGACTACGAGCTGACGACCTGCGGGTACGGGGAGGCCCCGGAGGGCGTCGCCGGCCACGTGCGCATCCCCGACGAGCTCGTCCACTGGCACAAGGACCGCTCCCTGCTGCTCCAGCGCCGCTACGCCGCGGTCTACCGGACCAACGCCGTCGTGGCCCACCTGGAGGGGCGACTGCCCAAGGACCACTTCGACCTCGTGCTGGCCGACGACGCGGACACCGTGCCGCTCGCCCTGACGCTCCGGCCCCGCCGCGGGGTGCACGCCGACCTGCACGAGTACGCGACCCGCCAGAACGAGGAGTCCTGGCGCTGGCGGTGGTTCGTAGCCCCGTACTACCGGTGGCTCGTGCGGAACTTCGTGACGCGGGCCGCCTCGGTGAGCACGGTGGGCGCCGGCCTCGCGGCGGAGTACCGGCGCGAGTTCGGCATCGACGCCCGCGTGGTGGTCAACGCCGCGCCGTTCCGCGACGCCGAGCCGGGCCCCGTGGGCGACCCGGTGCGGCTGGTGCACAGCGGCCTCGCCCGGCGCAACCGCCAGCTCGAGGTCATGACCGACGCCGTCGAGCGGACGACGGCGGACGTCACGCTCGACCTCTACCTCATGCCGAACGACCCGGCCTACCTGGCGGAGCTCAAGGAGCGCACCGCCGGCAGCGCCCGCGTCACCGTCCACGACCCCGTGCCGCACGACCGGCTCGCGCAGACCCTGTCCGCCTACGACCTCGGCGTCTTCGTGCTGCCGCCGCTGACCTTCAACTACCGGTGGACGCTGCCGAACAAGTTCTTCGACTTCGTCCAGGCCCGCCTCGGCATCCTCGTCGGGCCCTCGCCGGAGATGGCCGGCCTGGTGCGGGAGCACGGGCTCGGCGCCGTGACCGACGGCTTCGCGACCGAGGACCTCGTCCGCGCCCTCGACCGGCTCGACCCGGCCGAGGTGGCCGCCTGGAAGCGGGCCAGCCACGCCGTCGCCGCGCGCTTCTCCGCCGAGGAGCAGGTCCAGGGCTGGACGCGCGCGCTCGAGGAGATCCCGGCCCCCCGCGCGGGCTGAGGCCCATCGGGCCGCGGCGGGGTGCCGGGCATCACCCGTCCGAAAGACTTCACCGTCCGGGCGGCGGGTGCGACCATGACCGGGTGATTCGTCCTGCCCGCGTCGTATTCTCCCGCCACCTCCTGCCGACCCTCCTCGCCGCGGTGCTCGCCGGACTCCTGCTGGTCGGCACCCCCGCGCCCGCCGCCCTGGGCGCGCCGGCCCCGGAGGACGACCCGGTGGGCGGCCCGGTCGAGCAGGACGACGTCGCCGAGACCGCGCCCGGCCTCCCGGTGACCCCGCCGCCGTCGGAGCCGCTCACCGGCGGCCTCGGCACGGCGTGGAACCTCGGCCTCGCCGCCGAGTCCGGCGCGATCACCGGCGCCGCCCTGGACGACGGCGGAGCCTGGGCGGTCACGCGGTCGAAGGTCCCCGCCGCGCTCTACCGCTGGGACGAGAGGACCCGCGACGTCGTCACGGTGCGCGACCTGCCGATCGGCGCGGGGTCCTGGTCGATCCTCGCCCTCGGTGACGACCCGCTCGCCGACGACCTGCTCGTCGGCACCTACTCCCCGGCCGCGCTGGTGACGTACTCGCCCGCCGGCGGGACCTTCGGCCGCGTGGTCCGCCTCGCCGCGGAGGAGACCGTGATGGGCATGGCGCTGCGCCCGGACGGCACGGTGGCCGTCGGCACGTACAACCCCGACGGTGCCCGGCTGCTCTCCTACGACCCGGCCACCGGCAGCGTGACCACGCTCGCACGCTGGCCGGAGGCCCGGTACGTCCGCTCGGTCGCCGTCGTCGGCGACGCGGTCTACGCCGGCCTCGGCACCCCGGCCGCCCTCTGGCGCTGGGAGGACGGCGCCGCGACCCGGGTCCAGGCACCCGGGCTCGACGAAGAGTCGATGGTCTACGCGCTGACGACGGACGGGACGAACCTCTACGGCGGCACCGAGCCCGGCGGCCAGGTGTTCGCCGTCGACGCCGCCGGCTTCCGCGTGCTGGCCGACACCGCCGCCCGGACCGTCGACGCCCTGGCGGTGGACGACGGCGCCCTCTACTACACCGTCCGGCCCACCGGGGCGCTGCACCGGATCGACCTCGCGCCGACCGCGCCGGAGAGCGCGGCGGCACCCGCGGGCGCGGAGCCGGCGCCCGCCGGCCCGATCCACGTGGCGACCCCTATGCCGGGCTCGGAGACCCGGCAGCTCCTCCCCACGCCGGACGGGGTCTACGGGATGTCCGGGACCGCGGACCTGTGGCGGGCGGGGGAGAGCGTGGAGGTCACCGCCCTGACCCAGCACGGCGCCCCGACCGGGCCCGAGGGCTCGCCGCAGGGCGTGGACCACCTCGGTACGGACATCGTGGTCGGCGGGCACTGGCGCTTCCACCAGCACTCGGCGGACGGCGCCATGGACAAGGTCGTGCCCGCCTCGGGCGAGCCGAAGGCCACCGTCGCCCGCGGCGGCGACCTCTACACCGCGACGTACCCCGGCGCCGAGATCCACCGCCTGACGCAGGACGGCACCGGGAACGCCCTCGTCGCGAAGATCCCGGGGGAGCAGATGCGGCCCCGCGCGATGATCTGGCACGAGAGCAGCTCCCGCCTGCTCGTCTCGACCCGGCCGGCCTACGGCCGCTACGGCGGCGACCTGACGATGGTCGACCCCGCCACCGGCGCGCTCACGAGCTACGAGCGGCCCTTCGGCGACCACACCGTGACCGCGATGGAGGACCTCGGCGGCGACGTCGTCGTCGGGACGGAGACCTACGGCGAGGCCGAGGGCACCGCCCCGGGCGCCGGGCCGGCCTACGTGGCCCGGTGGAACCCGTCGGGCGCCGTGCGGTGGAAGCGCTCGATCGACACCGCCCCCATGATCGGGTCGGTCACCGAGGTGCGGGTCGGCGTGACGCCGTACGTGCTGGCCAGCACCAACCTCGGCACCGTCGCGCTGCTGGACGCCGGCTCGGGCGCGGTGCTGTGGCGGACGGACATCGGCAACATCGTCGACCAGCTGACCACCGTGGGGGACCGCACGGTCGGGCGGGTGGACGGGCGTCTGCACGAGTTCCACGTCACGCTGCAGGGCCTGAGGACCGTGCGCCTGATGGACGACGCCGTGCGGTGGGTGGCGCTCGACCCGGACGACGCGAACGGGTTCGTCGCCGTCGCCCCGACCGCCGACGGCTCACCCGTGCTGTGGCGCGCCCGGCTCGACGCCGGCCCCCGCCCCGAGCGGATCGGCGGCGCCAACCGGTTCGAGACCGCCGCGCAGATGTCGCGGACGCGGTTCGGCACCGCGGACACCGTGGTCCTCGTGCGCTACGACGACTTCGCCGACACCCTCGCGGCGGCCCCGCTCGCCAGCCGCCTGGACGCGCCGATCCTCTACACGACGACGCCCGCGCTCCCGAGCCAGACCGCGGACGAGATCGCCCGCCTCGGCGCCCGCAGGGTCGTCCTCGTGGGCGGGACGGGCGTGATCTCCTCCGACGTGGAGGCCGCGCTGCGCTCGCGCGGCCTGGGCGTGTCCCGGCTGGGCGGGGCCGACCGCTACGCGACGGCGGCCGCGGTCGCCACCCGGGTGGCCGCCGTCGACGGCCACAACGGCCAGCCGGTCTTCCTCGTGACCGGCCTGGACTTCCCCGACGGTCTCAGCGCCGCCCCGCCCGCCACGCTGACCGGCGGCGTCGTCCTGCTCACGCGGGGGACGACCATGCCCGCCGTGACGTCCCAGCAGATGGCGAAGATCCGCCCCTCCGCCGTGTACACCGTCGGCGGGCCCGCGCAGAGGGCCGCCGCCGCGGCCGGCGTCCGCCCGCGCGCCAGCCTCACCGGCGACGACCGGTTCGAGACCGCCGTGCTCGTCGCGGACCGCTGGTTCGGCTCGCCCGCGGGCGCCTACCTGGCCAACGGGATGACGTTCGCCGACGCCCTGGTCGCGGCCCCGGCGGCCGGCAGGGAACGCGCGCCGATCGTCCTGACCCGCACGGACCCGCTCGACCCGGGCACCCACGGCTACCTGCGCCGCGCGCGGCCGGAGGCGGTGCTGATCGCCGGCGGCCCCGGCGTGGTCTCGGACCGGGTGTGGACGCAGGTGCGGACCACGTCCTACTGAGCGGCCGCCAGCGCGTCGAGCGCCCGCGCCGCCGAGGCGCCGTCGCCGTACGGCGCGGCGTCGGTGTCCGCGGGACGTGGGCGCTGCGCGGCCGCGACGAGTTCGGGCCCGGGCTCGGTCAGGGCGTTCCACCCGAGCTCGACCGTCTCGACCCACTCGGTCTCGGTGCGCACGGTGGTGCACGGCGTGCGCAGCAGGAACGCCTCCTTCTGGAGGCCGCCCGAGTCGGTCACCACGCCGCGGGCGTGCGTCGCCGCCGCCACGAGCTGGGGGTAGGGGAGCGGCGCGTGCGGCCGGAGCGCCCCCTGCTCGAGCGGGATCCCGGCGTCGCGGGCCCGCGCCACCAGCCGGGGGTGGGCGAGCAGGACGGTCGGGGCGTCGAGCCGGGCCAGCGACTCGACGATGGCCGCCAGGCGGGCGGGGTCGTCGGTGCTCTCGGCCCGGTGGATCGTCGCCAGGTAGTAGCCGCCGGGCTCGAGCGACTGCTCGGCCAGCAGCGGCGGGACCGTGCCCGCCACGAGGTCGCGCACCCGGAGGAGCACGTCCGTCATGACGTCGCCGACGAGCACCGATCGCGCCGCCAGCCCCTCCGCGGCGAGGTGGTCCATCGCGCCCTGCGTGGGGGCGAGCAGCAGGTCCGCCGCGTGGTCGGTGAGGACCCGGTTGTGCTCCTCCGGCATGCGACGGTTGAACGAGCGAAGGCCCGCCTCGAGGTGCGCGACCGGCACGTGCTGCTTCACCGCGGCCAGCGTGGCGGCGAGGGTGGAGTTGGTGTCGCCGTAGACGAGGACCCAGTCGGGCACGTGGGTCTCGAGCACGTCGTCCAGGGCCGCGAGCATCTGGCCGGTCTGGCGGCCGTGGGAGCCCGATCCCACGCCGAGGTGGACGGCCGGTGCCGGGATCTTCAGGTCCTCGAAGAACACGTCGGAGAGCATCGGGTCGTAGTGCTGCCCGGTGTGCACGATCGTGTGCTCCACCCCGCGCCGCGCAGCCTCGTGCGCGATCGGCGCGAGCTTGACGAACTGAGGACGGGCGCCGACGACGGAGAGAACCTTCACGCGGGGGAGTCTACGGGCGCTGGTAGTTTCGACCGTGTGCGCATTCTTGCTGTGACGACCTGGTTCCCCACCGCTGTCGCCCCCAGCAGCGGCGCCTTCGTCGTCCGGGACGTGCACGCGATCGCCTCCCGCGGCCACGACGTCGACGTGGTCCACCTCGTCCCGCCGCACCAGGACGACGGCACCCGGCGCACGGTCCACGAGGGGATCCGCGTGGTCCGCGTCCCGATGAGCACCACCCGCCCCGACCAGATCGCCGCCGCGGCCCGCGCCCTCGCGCCGCTCCTCGACGGCGCGGACGTGGTCCACTCCATGGCGTTCTCCTCGCTGCTGCCCCTCTCGCTGCGCCGCCCGCGCGTGCCGTGGGTGCACACCGAGCACTGGTCCGGGCTCACCTCGCCCGAGAACCTGCCGCGGAGCTGGCGGGCTGTGCTGCCGGTGCTGCGCCGGCTGCTCGCCCGACCCGACGTCGCCACCGCGGTGTGCGAGTTCCTCGCCACCCCGCTGCGGGACGTCCGGGGGGACCGGCCGACCGTCGTCGTCCCCTGCATCGTGCCGGTCCCCGAGCCCGTGCCGGCGCGGCCGGCCCGCGGCGGGCGGCTCCGCCTCGTCGACGTCGGCGGGCTCATCGACCGCAAGGACCCCCTGCTCGCCGTGGAGACGGTGGCCGAGCTCGAGCGGCGCGGCGTGCCCGCCGAGCTCGCCCTGGTGGGTGAGGGCGAGCTCCGCGACGCCGTGACGGCGCGCGTCGCCGAGCTCGGGCTGACCAACCGGGTCCGGCTCACCGGGTCGCTCCCCACCGCCGGCGTCCTCCAGGAGCTCGCCCGGGCGGACCTGTTCCTCGGCCCCACCCGCGGCGACAACTTCTTCGTCTCCGCCGCCGAGGCGCTGGTCGCCGGGCGGCCCGTGGTCGTCGGCGCCACCGGCGGCCAGGGCGAGTACATCCGCCCGGAGGTCGGCGAGCTGGTGGGCGTCCAGGACGCCGGCGCCTACGCCGACGCCGTCCTCCGGGTCGACCGCGCCACCGCCGGGCTCGGAGCGCAGGAGATCAGCGACACCGTCGGGCAGCGGTTCTCGGTGGCCGCCGTGGCCGCCGGGTACGACGACGCCTACGCCCTTGCCGGGCAGGTTGGGCGGTGAGCGCCCCCGTCGACGTCGTCATCGCCGTCCACACGCCCTCCCGTCCCGTCGGGCGCGCCGTCGCCTCGGTGCTCGACGGCAACGCCGAGCACACCCGGACCACCGTCGTGTGCCACAACGTGGCCGCCGAGGAGATCGCCGAGGTCATCGCACCTGAGCACCGCGACCGCGTGCGCTACCTCGAGCACCACGACCCTCGGCGCTCGGCGTCGGGCCCGTTCAACGCGGGCATGGCCGCAGCCGAGGGCGAGTTCGTCTCGATCATGGGCTCCGACGACCGGCTCCAGCCGGGCGCCGTCGCGTCCTGGCTCGGCCTCGCCCGCCGCACCGGCGCGGAGACCGTCGTCACCCGGCTCGCCCTCGGCCGTCCCGGCCGCGCGGTCCACACCCCGCCCGCGCGCCCCTGGCTGCGGGGCGTGGCCGACCCCGTCCGGGACCGGCTGAGCTACCGCAGCGCCCCGCTGGGGCTGGTGTCCCGGGCGGCGCGCGCCCGCCTCGGCGCGGACCTGGTCGAAGGGATGGTCGTGGGCGGGGACGTGCCGTACGTCACCCGCCTGTGGTTCGAGACCCGCGTGGCGGTCGACCGCCACGGGCCGGCGTACGTGATCGGCGAGGACGCCACGGACCGCGTCACCTACGTGCCGCGCCCCATCGACCAGGAGCTGGCGTTCCTGCGCCACCTGCTCGAGCAGGACTGGTTCCGCGGGTACTCCGCGGATTCCCGGCGCGCGATCGTGACCAAACTGACACGCATCCACCTCTTCGGCGCCGTGCACAACCGGCCCGACCCGCACTGGTGGACCGACGCCGAGCGGGCCGCCCTCGCCGTCGTGGCGCGGGCACTTCTCGACGCGGCCCCCGGCTTCGAGGAGGTCCTCTCCCTCGCCGACCGCGACCTCCTCGACGCCATCCGGCTGCGCCGGGCCACCGCCGAGCAGATGATCGCCGCCGCGCACACGCGCCGCCGCCACGGCCGCCCTCGCACGGTGCTCACCCGCAACCCGGCGCGAACGCTCGCCCGCGAGGCGCCGCTGCGGCTCATGGCGGCGTCCGTGCTGACCCGATGAGGCGCCCGGCCCGATGACCCCGGTCACGCCGTGCGGCGCTCAGGTGCCCGTCCGGGACCTCGGCTGCACGGCGGCCGCTCCCGGGTCGATATCGTGACACCTGGCGTGGCGGCACGCGCGCGCCGGAACGAGGAGTGACATGCGTATCGCTGTGGTTGCCCTGGGCAAGATCGGTCTTCCGCTCGCCGTGCAGTTCGCCGACGCCGGCCACGAGGTGGTCGGCGTCGATGTGCAGCAGAAGGTGGTGGACCTCGTCAACGCCGGGACCGAGCCGTTCCCGGGGGAGGCGCACCTGCAGGAGAAGCTGGCCGAGCTGGTGCCGGCCGGGCGCCTGCGGGCGACGACGGAGTACGCCGAGGCGATCCCGGGCGCGGACGCGGTGGTGCTGGTGGTGCCGCTGTTCGTCAACGACGAGACGTGGGCGCCGGACTTTGGGTGGATGGACGCCGCGACCCGGTCGCTGGCCGAGCACCTCACGCCCGGGACGCTGATCTCCTACGAGACGACCCTGCCGGTGGGGACCACCCGGGGCCGGTGGAAGCCGCTGATCGAGGAGATCTCCGGCCTGGTCGAGGGGGAGAATTTCCACCTGGTGTTCTCCCCCGAGCGGGTGCTGACGGGGCGGGTGTTCGCCGACCTGCGCCGCTACCCCAAGCTGGTGGGCGGGCTGTCCGAGGAGGGCACGAGGCGGGCGGTGGAGTTCTACGAGGCGGTGCTCTCCTTCGACGAGCGCCCCGACCTGGCCCGTCCGAACGGGGTGTGGGACATGGGCACCGCCGAGGCGGCGGAGATGGCCAAGCTCGCCGAGACCACCTACCGCGACGTCAACATCGGCCTGGCGAACCAGTTCGCGCTGTTCGCGGACAAGGCCGGGATCGACGTGTACAAGGTCATCGAGGCCTGCAACTCCCAGCCGTACTCCCACATTCACCGCCCGGGCATCGCGGTGGGCGGGCACTGCATCCCGGTCTACCCGCGCCTGTACCTGTCCACCGACCCCGACGCCTCCATCGTGCGCACCGCCCGGCAGTCCAACGCGGCGATGCCCGCGCACGTGGTCGCCCGGGCCGCGGAGGTCCTGGGGGACCTGTCCGGCCTCAGGGCCGTGGTGCTGGGCGCCTCCTACCGGGGCAGGGTCAAGGAGACGGCGTTCTCCGGGGTCTTCGCCACCGTCGACGCGCTGCGCGAGCGCGGGGCGGCCGTGGCGGTGCACGACCCGATGTACACCGACGACGAGCTCGCCGCCTTCGGCTGGGAGCCGTACCACCTGGGCGAGAGCGCGGACCTGGCGATCGTCCAGGCCGACCACCCCGAGTACGCCGGCCTGACCCCGGCCGACCTGCCCGGCCTGAGGCTGCTCTTCGACGGCCGCCGCGTCACCGACGCCGCGGCCTGGAACGGCACCCCCCGCCTGGTCATCGGCGGCGGCGCGTGACCCGGCGACCGGTCACCCGCCCGTGACGGACGCCCAGGTCCGCGTCGTCACGGTCGCGTTCAACCCGGGGGAGGAGCTCGAGCACTTCGCCGAGTCCCTCCGCTCCGCGTCGTCGTCGCCGGTGACCCTGGTGATCGTCGACAACGGCTCGGAGACCGCCGTGGTCGACGACGTCGCCGCGCGCCACGGCGCGGAGGTGGTCCGCCCGGGGAGGAACCTGGGCTACGGGGCCGCCGCCAACCTCGGGGCGCGCCGCGGCACGGAGCCCTGGGTCGTCGTCGCCAACCCGGACATCGTCTGGCACCCCGGGTCCCTCGACGAGCTGCTCGCGGCCGGCGAGCGGAACCCGCGGGCGGGCTCGCTCGGGCCGACGATCCTCAACACCGACGGCACCGTCTACCCCTCGGCGCGGGCGGTCCCCTCGCTGACCCAGGGCGCCGGGCACGCCGTGTTCGTCAAGCTCTGGCCCGGCAACCCGTGGACGCGGGCGTACCGCCAGGGCCAGGAGGAGATGCTGCTCACCGAGCACGCGGTGGGATGGCTCTCCGGGGCGTGCCTGCTGCTGCGCCGCGAGGCGCTGGCGCCGCTCGGCGGCTTCGACGAGCGGTACTTCATGTTCTTCGAGGACGTCGACCTCGGCGACCGGCTCGGCCGGGCCGGCTGGCTCAACGTGTACGTGCCCGCCGCGACGGTGGTCCACGACCAGGGCGCCAGCTGGCGGCACCGTCCCGCGCCGATGATCCGGGCGCACCACAGCAGCGCGGAGACGTACCTGCGCCGCCGCTACAGCGCGTGGTACCTCGCGCCGCTGAGGTGGCTGATCTCTCTGGGGCTGCGGGTGCGCGCCTGGGTGGAGATCCGCAGGGGCTGACGCGCCCCGGGATAGGGTGAGGGGCGTGCCTCGCTGGAAACCTCTGCTGATCCCCGCACGTCGCTGGTCCATCCTCCTGGCACCCGTCCTTCTCCTGCTCACGCTCCTGTCCTGGAGCGTCGCCTCGCCGGTCGGCTCGAGCCCGGACGAGGACTTCCACCTGGCGAGCATCTGGTGCGGGAGGGGCGAGCGCGAGGGGGTCTGCGAGCCGGGCGCCACCGAGGTGCAGCAGGCGGTGCCCGCCCCCGTCGCCGGCGGCATCTGCTACGCCCTCGAGCCCTCGCTCAGCGCCGAGTGCTACGAGGAGCGGATGGACGCCCCAGTCGAGGAGCTCGTCTCGACCGGGCGCGGCAACTTCACCAGCATCTACCCCGCGGGCTTCTACTGGGGCAACAGCTGGCTGGTCGGCGAGAACGTCGAGGCGTCGGTCATCGCGATGCGCGCCCTCAACGTCCTCCTCGTGGTCGGGGTGCTGACCGCCCTCTACGCGCTCCTGCCGCACCGCCGGCGCAACGCCCTCGCGCTGGCCGTCGCCGTCACGATCATCCCGCTGGGCGCCTTCCTGGTCGCGTCGATCAACCCGAGCGGCTGGGCCATCTTCGCCGCGCTCGCCGTCTTCGCCGGCCTGTCCGGGTTCTTCGAGACCGAGGGGCGACGGCGCTATGCGCTCGGCGCGGTCACCCTCGTGGCCGCGTTCATGGGCACCGGGTCACGGGCTGACTCCGCCGCCTACGTCGTCGTCGCCGCGGTCGCGGCGACCTTCCTCCACTGGTGGCGGCCGGCGCCGGACCGGTGGTGGCGGCCCGGGCGGCTGCGGTGGCGCGACCTCGCCGCCCCGGCGCTCGTGCTGCTCATGGCCGCCGCGTTCTTCCTCGGCTCCCGGCAGTCCCGGGCGCTGAACTCCGGCAACACCATCAGCGCCGCGATGGAGGACCCCACGACGGAGACGCCCGGGAAGCTCGGCCTCGGCAAGCTCCTGTGGGACAACGGCATGAACATCCCGAGCATCTGGGCCGGCGTGTTCGGTTCCTGGGACCTGGGGTGGCTCGACACCGAGATGCCCGCGTTCGTCGGGGTGGGCGGCCTCGTCGTCTTCGGCGCGGTCATGTTCGCCGCGCTGCCGCACGTGAGCCGCCGGGACGGCCTGGTGCTCGCCGGGATCCTCGGCCTGCTGTGGCTGCTGCCCATGGTCCTGCTGTTTCGCAGCAACGCGCCGGTGGGCGGATCCGTCCAGCCGCGTTACCTCCTGCCCCTCATCGCCCTGTTCGCCGTCGTCGCCCTCTGGCGCTCCGCGCCGGGGCGCCGGCTCTCCCGGGGGCAGGTCGCGCTGGTCGTCCTCACGCTGGCCCTGGCGAACTCCTTCGCCATGCACAACAACATCCGGCGGTACGTGACCGGCGACGACGTCACCGGGTTCAACCTCAACGCCCTGCCGGAGTGGTGGTGGGGCGGCCCCGTCTCGCCGATGCTCGTGTGGTTCGCCGGGTCCGTCGCCTTCGCCGGCTTCCTGGTCACTCTCGTGAGCCGGACCGGGGCCTGGGACTGGGCCGTCGACGGCGACGTGCGCACCCGATGACGACGGCCCGGTCGAGACGAGGTCTCGACCGGGCCGCGTGCTTGCGTGCGGGACCTACTCGCCGTGCGGGACCTACTGGCCCTGGGCGGCGTACTTCGCCTCGACGGCCGCCTTCTGCGGGCGCCACCAGCCCTCGTTGTCGCGGTACCAGGCGATGGTGTCCTCCAGGCCGGAGCGGAAGTCCTTGAACTGCGGCTCCCACCCGAGCTCCTCGCGCAGGCGCGTGTTGTCGATGGCGTAGCGCAGGTCGTGCCCGGGGCGGTCGGCCACGTGCTCGTAGTCATGCGGGTCGTGACCCATGAGCTCGAGGATGAGCTCGACGACCTCCTTGTTGTTCTTCTCCCCGTCGGCGCCGATGAGGTAGGTCTCGCCGATCCGGCCCTGCTCGATGATGCGCCACACCGCGGTGTTGTGGTCGCGCACGTGGATCCAGTCGCGCACGTTCTGGCCGGCGCCGTAGAGCTTGGGCCGCACGCCGTCGATCAGGTTGGTGATCTGGCGGGGGATGAACTTCTCGATGTGCTGGTACGGCCCGTAGTTGTTCGAGCAGTTCGAGATAGTGGCCTCGACGCCGAACGAGCGCACCCAGGCCCGCACCAGCAGGTCGGAGCCGGCCTTGGTGGAGGAGTACGGGGAGGACGGGTTGTACGGGGTCTGCTCGGTGAACTTGGCCGGGTCGTCCAGCTCGAGGTCGCCGTACACCTCGTCGGTGGAGATGTGGTGGTAGCGCACGCCGTGCCGGCGGACCGCCTCCAGCAGGGTGAAGGTCCCGATCAGGTTCGTGGTGACGAACGGTGACGGGTCGTTCAGGGAGTTGTCGTTGTGCGACTCCGCGGCGAAGTGCACGACCACGTCGGAGTCGCGCACGAGCGGGTCCACCACGTCGGCGTCGGCGATGTCTCCCTCGACGAGGGTGACGCGGTCCGCCACGTCCGCCAGCGAGGCCGGGTTGCCGGCATAGGTCAGCTTGTCCAGGACCGTCACCTGGGCGTCGGGGTAGTCCTCGACGGTCTGGTGGACGAAGTTGGCGCCGATGAAACCGGCACCACCGGTGATGAGCACGCGCACGTCAGGGCCTCCTCGGCCGGGTCGGTTCGGAACGGTCCAGTGTAGGGGTGGGCCCGTCGAGGGTCAGGGGCGGCCGATGCCGGTGTAGGTCCAGCCGGCGTCGCGCCAGGTGGTGGGGTCGAGGGCGTTGCGCCCGTCGATGATCCAGGGGTTGTTCACGGCGTCCTTGAGGCGGGTGGGGTCGAGCTCCTTGAACTGCTTCCACTCGGTCAGGAGGAGGACGACGTCGGCGCCGGCGGCGGCGGTGTAGGCGTCGTCGGCGACGTGGGTGGTGGGGCGGGCGGCGCGGAGCTTGGGGCCGGCGGCGGGGTCGGTGATGACCACGGTGGCGCCCTCGCCGGAGATGCGGGCGGCGATGTCCAGGGCGGGGGAGTTGCGCATGTCGTCGCTGTCGGGCTTGAACGCGGCTCCCAGGACGGCGACCTTCTTGCCCTCGAAGGTGCCGCCGAGGCCGTCGCGGGCGGTGTTGACGACGTGGTCGCGGCGCCGGTCGTTGATGGAGTCGACCTCGCGCAGGAAGGTCAGGGCCTGGTCCACGCCGAGCTCGCCGGCGCGGGCCATGAAGGCGCGGATGTCCTTGGGCAGGCAGCCGCCGCCGAAGCCGATGCCGGCGCGCAGGAACTTCTTCCCGATGCGGTCGTCGTGGCCGATGGCCTCGGCGAGCTGGGTGACGTCGGCGCCGGTGGCCTCGCACAGCTCGGCCATGGCGTTGATGAAGGAGATCTTGGTGGCCAGGAAGGAGTTGGCGGCGACCTTGACCAGCTCGGCGGTGGCGTAGTCGGTGGTCAGGCGGGGGATCTCGGCGGCGATGAGCTGCTTGTAGACGTCGTCCAGGACGCCCTGGGCGGTGCCGGCGCTCTCGGGGTCCTTGGGGAGGCCGTAGACGATGCGGTCGGGGGAGATGGTGTCCTGGACGGCGAAGCCCTCGCGCAGGAACTCGGGGTTCCACACCAGCAGGGCGCCGGTGGGGGCGATCGTCTCGGCGATGGTCGCGGCGGTGCCCACGGGCACGGTGGACTTGCCCACCACCAGGGTGGGGCCGTCGACGTGGTGGTTCAGGTGCGGGAGCAGGGAGGCGACCGCGGAGTTCACGTACGTCAGGTCCGCGGCGTACCCGCCCTGGACCTGGGGGGTGCCGACGCCGATGAAGTGGACCTGGGCGTGGGCCAGATCGGCGAAGTCGGTGGAGAAACGCAGCCGGCCCGACTCGACGTTGCGGGCCAGGAGCTCGTCGAACCCGGGCTCGTGGAACGGCGCCACCCCCCGGGACAGGGAGGCGACCTTGGCGGCGTCGACGTCGATCCCGACCACGTCGTGGCCCAGCTCCGCCATGCACGCCGCGTGCACCGCACCCAGATACCCGCAACCGATCACCGAAATCTGCATGAGAGCACGGTACCCGCGCGCGCGACGCGGGCGCGAAACCGAAGGTCCCACGGGAAGAGCCACGGTCGGACCGGCGGACCGGGACCGTCCGCGGGTGCCGGTAGCCTGACGATCTCCGGGCAGGCCCGGTCCTGCGCGCGATCTCCTGGCTGGCCGTGAGTGTCGCGTGCCCGGACGTCAACTTTCGACACGACTAGGTGGCTGCAGAAGAGTGTTCGACTCGATCTCCCGGAGAACCTACGTCGTCTCGCTCACGCTCATCACGCTCCTCAGCGCACTCCTGCTGGTCGGCTGGGCACTCCTCACGCAGGCGCTCCGCGCCCCCGACGAGCCGCAGCACGCCAACAGCGTCGTGCGGGTGATGCACGGCGGCGGCTGGCCCGCGCCCGGAGAGGCGCTCTTCGGGGCCGGGCCGGAGACCACCCTGTCCGAGGGGGCGTTCTCCACGTGGCTTCCCGGGAGCACCCGTCCGCCCGGGCCGGCGTTCACGGACGTCGTGCCGACACCCGACGAGGCACGGACGGTGATCGACGAGGACAACGCGCTCCCGGCCCCCGGCGAGACGCGGTACGACCAGATGACCCAGCACCCTCCCCTCTACTACGCCGTCGTCGCGGGCGTGCTGAGGCTCGTCGGGCTCGACGAGGCCCGGTGGGACGTCCAGCTCCTGGTGATGCGGCTCGTCGGTGCGGCCATGACCGTGCCCACCGTCCCGCTGATCGCCGAGGCGACGCGGCGCCTGCTCCGCTCGCCCGCGACGGGACTCGGCGCGGCGTGCCTGCCCCTGTTCATCCCGCAGTTCTGGCACATCAACGGCGCCGTCACCAACGACGCCCTGCTGACCCTGACCGGCTCGCTCACCCTGTTCTGGACGCTGAAGGCGCTGCAGGGGGACGTGCGTCCCCGGACCGCGGTGCTCGCCGGGCTCTTCCTCGGGGCAGGCCTGCTCACCAAGGGGTTCATGATGGCGGGCATCCCCGTCGTCCTCGCCGGGTTCCTCCTCGCCCGCCGCGCACCGTGGCGACGACGCCTCCTCGCCGCAGCGCTCGCCATGGCGGTCGCCTTCGCGGTGGGCGGGTGGTGGTGGCTGAGAAACCTCCTGGTGCACGGGACGCTGCAGCCCGCCGGGCAGACGGTCGCCGCCCCGAACCCGTCGGCCGTGACGACGCTGTCCGCCTACGTCGAGCGCGCCCTGAACGCCTTCTCCCGGTCGTTCTGGGGCCTGTTCTCCTGGGGGGAGATGCCCATCGCGCTGCCCTACGTCGTCGGAGCCTCCGTCGTCCTGCTGGTCCTCGTCGTGCTCGGGCTCGCGGCGTCGCGGGGGATCTTCCGCGAGATGCTGCTCCTCGCGTCCTTCGCCGGGATCATCGTCGGCTCGATCGTCCTGCGGCAGTGGCGCTTCTACGTCGAGACCGGCGCGTTCAGCGGACTCCAGGGCCGGTACTTCTATCTCGCCATCCTCGGGATCACCGTGCTGGCCGCGGGAGGCCTCTGGTTCCTGCTCCGGCGCTCCGAGCGGCGCGCGGTGGTGCTCCTGCCCGTGCTCGCCGCCGGCGGGGTGGTCGCATCGCTGTGGGGCATGTCCGTCGCCTTCGAGGGGTACTACCAGGCCGCGGGGGAGTCCGCCGGCCAGGCCTTCGCCCGGTGGGCGGCCTGGAGTCCCGCCTCGCCCGAGCAGCTGGCCGTCCTGGGTGGGGTGACCGCCGCGGTGGCCTGCGTCCTACTCGCGCAGCTGGCGTGGACCGCCTGGTCGCCCGACGGTCCCGCGGGGCGCGACCGGTTCCCGGCACGTCACGGCCGGGCCACTACGATCGAGCGGTGACTTCTTCCGTCTTGCGTCAGTTCACGTCCGAGTCGGTGACCGAGGGGCATCCGGACAAGGTGTGTGACCGGATCTCGGACACGATCCTGGACGCGATCCTGGAGCAGGACCCGGTGGCGCGGGTGGCGGTGGAGACGGTGG
>NZ_BAABBA010000024.1:0-63316 GCF_039537705.1 Georgenia daeguensis | reverse complement strand
CACTTGGGTCCCCCGTCCCTGCCGCGGGATCTCGCTCCGACTCCGGACGGCGGCAGGGTTCGGCAATCCCGCCCGGACACTCCACGAGGAGGGTTCGTGAAGCGGTCCAGACGCTAGCGCGTCCCCCGCCCCCATGTCACGTTTCGATCACGGACTGGGGACGGCGGGTTCGCGGGAGGGGCGGAACGGTGCCGAAAGATCGACCGTGAGATACGACACGCCGGCGTGTCACGCACGCCCCCGGGGGGTGTGGTGCGGGCGCTGCTGCCACCCGGCGGCGCCGTCGTCGTCCGGGAACGACCGGGCCGGGAACGACAGAACCCGGACCCTGCAGGGTCCGGGTTGTGAGCGGAGGATGGGGGATTCGAACCCCCGAGGGCGTTAACCCAACACGCTTTCCAAGCGTGCGCCATAGGCCACTAGGCGAATCCTCCTGGGGAAAGACGCCTCGCGGCGGACTTTCGAGTGACGAGACTACCCGACGGCGCGCGAGGCCTCGACCACGGGCGGGAGGGTGGAGGGGTGGCCTTGGTCACCGTACGCACACAGCCCCGGCGGTCCGTTAGACTGTCCGGCGACCCCTCGTGCGGCGTCATCTTGCCGAACTCCCCCAGGGCCGGAAGGCAGCAAGGGTAGGTGAGCTCTGGCGGGTGCACGGGGGGTCCTTGCATGCCTGCCGCGATGCGGCGGCCGGCTGTGCACAGTCCTGACGAGGGTGTGTGCCAGGTGTGGGTGCGCGCGGCTAACCTCGGGGCGTGAGCACAGCCCTGTACCGCCGCTACCGGCCGGAGACCTTCCAGGAGGTCATCGGCCAGGAGCACGTGACCGAGCCGCTGATGGCGGCGCTGCGCGCGGACCGGGCCAACCACGCCTACCTCTTCTCGGGCCCCCGCGGGTGCGGCAAGACGACGTCGGCCCGCATCCTGGCCCGCTGCCTGAACTGCGAGCAGGGACCCACCGACACCCCGTGCGGCACCTGCCCCTCGTGCGTCGAGCTGGCGCGCGGCGGGCCGGGCTCGCTCGACGTCGTCGAGATCGACGCCGCGTCCCACAACGGCGTCGACGACGCCCGGGAGCTGCGCGAGCGGGCCAGCTTCGCCCCGGCCAGGGACCGCTACAAGATCTTCATCCTCGACGAGGCCCACATGGTCACGGCGCAGGGCTTCAACGCGCTGCTGAAGCTGGTCGAGGAGCCGCCCGCCCACATCAAGTTCATCTTCGCGACGACGGAGCCGGACAAGGTCATCGGCACGATCCGCTCCCGCACCCACCACTACCCGTTCCGGCTCGTCCCGCCGGAGCAGCTTCTCGCGTACCTCGAGCAGCTGTGCGCGTCCGAGGGGGTGCGGGTCGGCGGCGGGGTGCTGCCGATGGTGGTGCGGGCCGGGGGCGGTTCCGTGCGTGACACCCTCTCCGTCCTCGACCAGCTGCTCGCCGGCGCTCAGGAGACGGGCCTGGACTACGAGCGTGCGGTGGCGCTGCTCGGCTACACGGACTCCGCGCTGCTCGACGACGTCGTGGACTCGCTCGCGGCCCGCGACGGCGCCAGCCTGTTCCGGGTGGTCGACCGCGTCATCGAGACGGGCCACGACCCGCGGCGCTTCGTGGAGGACCTCCTCCAGCGGCTGCGCGACCTCGTCGTCATCGCCATGGCGGGCGACCACGCCGCCGCCGCGCTGCGGGGCGTCCCCGCGGACCAGCTCGAGCGCATGCGTGCCCAGGCGCACCACCTCGGGGCCGCGCAGCTCTCCCGGTCCGCCGACCTCGTCAACGACGCTCTGACCGAGATGAGCGGGGCCACCTCCCCGCGCCTGCAGCTGGAGCTGCTCTGCGCGCGCCTGCTGCTACCCGGCGCCGACGAGGGGGACGCCGGGTACGGCGCCCGCCTCGACCGGCTCGAGCGTCAGATCGTCGACGGCGGAGCTACCCTCGCGCCGGCCGGCCTGCCGCCGGCCGCAGTCCCGCACCGCACGCCCGCCGTGCAGGCGCCGGGGGCATCTGCGCCGGCTGCGCCGCCCGTTGCGCCCGCTGCGCCCGTTGCGCCCGTTGCGCCGGCATCCGCCGCCCTCGCCGCGCAGGAGTCCGCGCCGACCCGGGAGGCGGCCGAGCCCTCGCAGGCCGACGATGCACACGCACACCAGGTCGGGCAGGCGCCGCAACCGGAGGCCCCGGCGGCGCAGGAACCGCCGGCCCCCGCGCAGCCGTCGGCTCCCGGTCCCCAGCCCACGGCTCCCGCCCCCGCGCGTCCGGCTCCCGTTCCGCAGCCCGCGGCTCCCGCTCCTACGCGTCCGGCTCCCGTTCCGCAGCCCACGGATCCCGCCGCCGTCCCCGCGGCGCAGCAGCCGGAGACCGGGGCGGACGCCGAGATGATCCGGCGCCGCTGGCCCGAGGTCATCGACATGCTCGCCCGCCTCAAGCGGAGCACGTGGGCGCTCGTGTCGCAGAACGCCCAGGCCGGTGAGGTCTCCAACGGTGCGCTGCACCTGCTCTTCAGGACGCCCGGGCTCGCGACCGCCTTCCGCTCCGGCGCCCACGCGGACCAGGTGCAACGTGCGCTGGCGGAGACGCTCGGGGTGCGCCTGCGCGTCGAGGGCGTCGTCGACGACGGCGGCGCCGGGGGCGGCCCGGCACGCCCGTCCGTCAGCCCGGCGCCCACCGGCAGCAGCCCGGCGACCGCGGACACCCCGTCCGCCGCCGTCGCCGACGCCCGGACCAGCTGGGCCAGCCCGGCCACGTCACCGCAGCGCACTCCGCAGGCCCCCGTGCCGGACGGGCGCGCCGCCGGTGCCGGGCCCGCGGGCGGAGGCTCGGTGGCCGGACCGGCCGTGGCCTGGGCGACGCCCGCGACGCGTGCGGCGGCGGCGTCGGCGCCGTCGGTCGCCGCCGGCCACGAGACCGACTACCCGCTTCCCCCGGAGCCGGTCGAGGAGGACCCGGGCGAGCCTGCGCAGGCCTACGACCGCTCGGCTCCCTCGCCCGCCGAGCCCGCGCCGCAGCCTGCCCGCGGCCAGGCGCCGGCGTCGGCCCGCGGCACGGCGCCCTCGGCCGCCGAGGCCCCGGCGCGGCGCGCTCCCGAGCCCGTACACCGCCCGACCGTCGCCCTCGCGGACGACACCCCCTCGCGCGACGACCCCGACGCCGAGGGCTCCGGGATGGTCGGCGCCCCCCTCGTCGCGCAGGTCCTGGGCGGCACAGTGATCGAGGAGATCACCGTGTCCGCCGACGGCCCGGGCGCGCCGTAGGCTGGCACGCGTGTACGAAGGTGCGGTTCAGGATCTGATCGACGAGCTGGGGCGGCTGCCCGGTGTCGGTCCCAAGAGTGCGCAGCGCATCGCGTTCCACATCCTCTCGGCCGACACCGAGGACGTCACCCGCCTCGCGCACGCGCTCACGGAGGTGAAGGCCAGGGTCCGCTTCTGCGAGGTGTGCGGCAACGTCTCCGAGCACGCCCAGTGCCGCATCTGCACCGACCCGCGCCGCAACCCGGCCGTGCTGTGCGTCGTCGAGGAGGCGAAGGACGTCGTCGCGATCGAGCGCACCCGGGAGTTCCGGGGGAAGTACCACGTGCTCGGCGGCGCCATCAACCCGATCGACGGCGTGGGGCCCGACGACCTGCGCATCCGCGAGCTGATGACCCGGCTCGCGGACGGCACCGTCGAGGAGGTCATCCTCGCCACCGACCCGAACATCGAGGGCGAGGCGACGGCCACCTACCTCGCACGCATGCTGCGCGGCATGGGCATCGCGGTCTCCCGTCTCGCCTCGGGACTGCCGGTCGGCGGCGACCTCGAGTACGCCGACGAGGTGACCCTCGGCCGGGCCTTCGAGGGCCGCCGCCGCATCGAGGCCTGACCCGGCCCGGGCGCGCGACGCGCCCGGCGTGGTGAACGACCACGTCACCGGCATGGTGGGATGGCCCACGTGCTCGAGATCGACGCCCTGACCATCCTGCTGCTCGTGCTCGCCGGGCTGACCGCCGGCTGGGTCGACGCGGTGGTGGGCGGCGGGGGGCTCATCCAGCTCCCCGCGCTCCTGCTCGTCCCCGGCATGACACCGGTGCAGGCCCTCGCCACCAACAAGGTGGGCTCGATCATGGGGACCTCGGTGAGCGCGCTGACCTACTACCGCCGGGTCGGCCCCGACCTGCGCACCGCGACGCCCATGGCCGTGGCGGCGTTCCTCGCCGCCGTCGGCGGTGCCGCCGTCGCCAGCCGCATCCCGGCGCAGGCGTTCACGCCGATCATCCTGGTCGCCTGCATCGCCGTCGCCACCTGGACCCTGGCCAAGCCGTCGCTGGGCCGCCGGACCCAGCTGCGGTGGGAGGGGAACCGGCACGTGGGGACCGCCGTCGGGCTCGGCCTGCTCATCGGCGCATACGACGGCCTGCTCGGGCCCGGTACCGGCAGCTTCCTGGTCATCTCCCTCGTCGGGGTCCTCGGCTACGCCTTCCTGCCCGCGTCCGCCATCGCCAAGATCGTCAACTTCGCCACCAACGCCGGCGCGCTGGTGTTCTTCGTCCCGCACGGCGCGGTGATCTGGAGCCTCGGCCTGGCGGTCGGCGCTGCGAACCTCGTGGGTGCCTACATCGGCGCGCGCATGGCCGTGGCGAGGGGCAGCGGCTTCGTGCGGGTGATCTTCGTCGTCGTCGTGGGGGCCCTGGTGCTGCGTCTGGGCTACCAGACGGTCCAGCAGTACTGGCCGTGAGCCGCCCGCACCGAGGGTGATCTTGGTCATCAGAAACCCCGGCCGGAGCACCCCGGTCCGCCGTCGTCCCGGCCACGCCCCACCCGGAACGGCAGGATCGCGCCACTGACGCCACCGGACGGCGACGGCGGGCAAACTGTCCGCCCGGCCGGTCCGCCATGCGGATCGCGCTGGGCCCGGGGAATGAGACGTCCCTACACTGGGGCAGTCCTCCCGGCTGCCGACGGCGGCCGGCGTGCGTACCCCAACGCGTGTCCCCCTCAGACGTCCGGAGAACCACCCGTGGCCCTCGTCGTGCAGAAGTTCGGCGGCTCGTCCGTCGCCGACGCCGCCAGCATCCAGCGCGTCGCTCGCCGCATCGTCGAGACCAAGCAGGCCGGCAACGACGTCGTCGTGGTCGTCTCCGCCATGGGCGACACCACCGACGACCTGCTCGACCTTGCCGGCCAGATCACCGACGACGCGCCGGCGCGCGAGATGGACATCCTCCTCACGGCCGGCGAGCGCATCTCGATGGCCCTGCTGGCGATGGCGATCCACGAGCTCGGCGTCAAGGCCCGCTCCTACACCGGCCAGCAGGCCGGGCTCCGCACGGACACCCGCTACGGCAAGGCATCGATCGTCGGCGTCGTCCCGGAGCGGATCAGCAAGGCGGTCGACGCCGGGCAGGTGGCCATCGTCGCCGGCTTCCAGGGCGTCAACGAGCTCAACGACGTCACCACGCTCGGCCGCGGCGGCTCCGACACGACCGCCGTCGCCCTCGCCGCCGCCCTCAAGGCGGACGTCTGCGAGATCTACACCGACGTCGACGGCCTGTTCACCGCCGACCCGCGGATCGTGCCCGCGGCCAGGCGGGTCGAGCGCATCACCTACGAGGAGACGCTCGAGCTCGCCGCGCACGGCGCGAAGATCCTGCACCTGCGGGCGGTGGAGTTCGCCCGCCGCTACGGCGTGCCGCTGCACGTGCGCTCGTCGTTCTCGAACAAGGAAGGCACCTGGGTCACCGACATCCCCGTCGATGGCCAGGCGAAGGAGGAAGCCATGGAAGACCCGATCATCTCCGGCGTCGCCCACGACCGCAGCCAGGGCAAGATCACCGTGGTCGGCGTGCCAGACGTCCCCGGGATCGCCGCCAAGCTGTTCGAGGTCGTCGCCGGCGCCGAGGCGAACGTCGACATGATCGTCCAGAACATCTCGACGCAGCGCACCGGCCGCACGGACATCTCCTTCACCCTGCCCGAGGCCGACGGCCGCGCCACGATGCGCGCGATCGAGGCGGCGGCGGACACCCTGCAGTACACCGAGGTCCGCTACGACGACCAGATCGGCAAGCTCTCGCTGGTCGGCGCCGGGATGCGCTCGCACCCGGGCGTCTCCGCCAAGCTCTTCGGCGCCCTGTCGAAGGCCGGCATCAACATCGAGATGATCTCGACCTCGGAGATCCGCATCTCCGTCGTCACCAGGATCGAGGACCTCGACGCCGCCGTGCGCGCGGTCCACACCGCCTTCGACCTCGACTCCGAGGAGTCCGAGGCCGTCGTCTACGGAGGGACGGGCCGATGAGCCAGAACAGCAACGGCGTCACCGTCGCGGTGGTGGGCGCCACCGGGCAGGTCGGGCGCGTCATGCGCCAGCTGCTCGAGGAGCGCGACTTCCCGGCCGAGACCGTGCGGTTCTTCGCCTCGGCCCGCTCGGCCGGCACCACCCTGCCGTTCCGCGGCCAGGACGTCGTCGTGGAGGACGTGGCGACGGCGGACCTCGCCGGCATCGACATCGCCATCTTCTCCGCGGGGGCCACCGCCTCCCGCGAGCACGCCCCGCGCTTCGCGGCGGCCGGCGCGGTCGTCGTCGACAACTCCTCCGCATGGCGCAAGGACCCCGAGGTGCCCCTGGTGGTCTCCGAGGTCAACCCGCACGCGATGGCGGACCGGCCCAAGGGCATCATCGCCAACCCCAACTGCACCACGATGGCCGCGATGCCCACCCTCAAGGTCCTGCACGCCGAGGCGGGTCTCGAGCGCCTCGTCGTCTCGACCTACCAGGCCGTCTCCGGCTCCGGCGTCGCCGGCGTCCAGGAGCTCGAGGGCCAGGTCCGCGCCGCCGTCGAGCAGGACCTCACCGGGCTCGCGCTCGACGGCTCCGCCGTCGCCTTCCCGGAGCCGCAGAAGTACGTGGCCCCGATCGCGTTCGACGTCGTCGCACTCGCCGGGTCCATCGTCGACGACGGCTCCGAGGAGACGGACGAGGAGCAGAAGCTCCGCAACGAGTCGCGCAAGATCCTCGAGCTGCCCGACCTCGCCGTGGCCGGCACCTGCGTGCGCGTGCCCGTCTTCACCGGGCACGCGCTGTCCGTCAACGCCGAGTTCGCCCGGCCGATCAGCCCCGAGCGCGCCCGCGAGCTGCTCGCCGACGCCCCCGGCGTCGAGCTCGCCGACGTCCCCACGCCGCTCCAGGCCGCCGGCGCCGACGACACCTTCGTCGGCCGTATCCGCACCGACCAGTCGGTGCCCGGCGGGCGCGGGCTGGCGATGTTCGTCGTCGGCGACAACCTGCGCAAGGGCGCCGCTCTCAACGCGGTCCAGATCGCCGAGCTGCTCGCGAAGGAGCTCGTCACCGCCTGACGCGTCGAGGTTCCCACCCATCGCCGCCCCCGCCGCGCGAGAATGCCCTAACTGCTCGTTCCCGACCCGGAATGCGCAGTTAGGGCATTCTCGGCACTCGGCACTCGGCACTCGGCACTCGGCACTCGGCACTCGGCACCCGGACGCTCGGGCAAGGCGAACGCCGTGAGCCGGTCGTCCCCAGGCGCTCCGGTGACGTCACCTCCACAGGTGCCGCGAGGGCGCGGTCTGCTGTCGGCGATGAGATGGTCCCCTGGCGAGGTGACCCGTGTCGTCCCGTCGCAGCTCATGCGCCTCGCTGACCATCAGTGCGGGCTGGTGTCGGCGAGGCAGGCCGAGGAGCACGGTGTCACCGCGCAGGTCCGGCGCCGCCTGTGTCACTCCGGTGCCTGGTCGCGCGTGTGCCGCGGCGTGTTTGACGTCGCCCCCGCTCGGCCCCGCAGCTGGCCGGAGCGTCGGCGCAGGACGGCGCTGACCGGGTTGCTGCGACACGGCTGTGGCGGTGGGCGCCAGCGCACTCGTGTTGCTGGGAGCGGAAGGGCTTCCGCCGACCAGCACGTCCGAGGTGGCCGTCTACGGCGCTCAGAGGCGCAGGCCGTCGACACCGGCCGGGCGTCCACCCGTCACGCTGAACTCGTGCACACCGTCGCTGAATGCGGCGTCACCGAACGCTGACGGTTCCGTCGACGTCGTCGTGCGGCAGTTCGACTCAAGCATGCGCACCGTGCTGGTGGGTGGATTCCGCGTTGCTGCGCCGGAGTGGGCGCTCGCGCAGGCCGTACCGGAGCTGCCGCACCGAAACGCCGTCGCGGTCATGGACTCCATGCTCCGGAGGGGCCTCATCGACTTGCGCTGTCTCGATCGGGCTCATCTGCTCGCGCGCGGTCGGCGCGGGGTGGCCCGGACGCACGAGTGGTGGTCGGAGGCGGACGGCAGAGCTGAGTCGCCGCTCGAGAGCTTCGGCCGTGTGGACTGCATCGAGGGCGGCCTGCCACCCGACGAACTTTAGGTGGAGATCTTCGACGACCACGGACGTCTGCTCGGCCGCGGTGACATGGGATGGCGTCTCGACGGCGGCACCTGGTTGCTCGTTGAGCTCGACGGCCGGGAGTTCCACGAGGCGCCGGAGGCGTTGCTGCATGATCGGGGTCGCCAGAACCTGCTGATCTTGCACGGTGAGGCACGCCTGTTGAGGTTCACGGCTCGCGAGGCTTCTGTTCCGGGTGTGATCCGCTCGGACGGTCCGTCGCGCGCTCGACAGATGGGCACCAGGAGAGACGAGGGCACCAGGACGATCGAAGAGGTCTGGCTGACAGTCGCGGTGCCAGGGCGGTCGGACGGTGCTGACGGGGGTCGGAGGCCAGCCGCACCTCAACTGTCGAGACCATGCCCTAAGTGCCCGTCTGTGCGTCTCGATGGGGACTTAGGGCATTCTCGAGGAGGGGTGTCCTCAAGCGTGGAGTTCGGTGGCCCCTCGCTCAGGGGCCCTCGCTCAACGGCCCTCGCCCTCGCCCGCGTGCAGGACGCCCTCGCAGTCGTCGGCCGGCTCCACCGGCGCCGTGGCCCGCAGCTCGAGCGTCGGGCTCAGCTCCACGACGGCGCTCCCGTGCACGCCGAGAACGGTGGTGGCTACGGTGATCTCGGTGCGCACCACTCCGGAGCCGGGCGCGAAGGCCCCGCAACGCGGCCAGGCCGCCGTCACCCGCACCGCCAGCTCCTCGCCCGCGGCAACCGTGCGTGACGGCACCGCGGGGCCGTCGAAAGCGTCCAGGGACTCGGCCGCGGCGTCGAGGACCTCGACGACGCCCCCGTCCTCAAGGGCTCCCGACCGCACGGTGACCGGTAGCAGCCCGGCGTTGCGTACGGAGTAGACCGCGGCGGCCTCGTCAGGGTCGGTGAACGTGTACGTCTCGGCGGTCGCCGTCAGCGTCGTCCCCAAGGCGCCGCTGGAGGCTCCCGGGGCCAGCTGCGGTCGCACGACCGTGGCCGCGAGGCCCACGACGGCCAGCACCAGGGCGAGGACGCCCAGCCCGACGGCGAGCCACGCAAGGCGCCGCCCCTCGAACCGGCCCGGAAGGCCTCTCCCGACGGACGACGTCGTCTGCTGCGCTGCCATGGCGGAAGCATGGCAGCCCGCCGGTGCCTTCGGGCGTCACGAGCGGGGCGGCGTGTGCGTCAGGAAGCCGAGGAGGACGGCAGGGCACGCTCCGCGGGTCCGCGGCGCGGCGCCCGCCGGAGCCCTCCCCTCCACAGCAGCGTGACCGCCAGGAGGCCGGCCAAGGACGGCAGCATCCCGACCGAACCGAGCAGCAGCGGCAGGCCCGTGTCTCCGGAGGTGTCCGTCACAAGCAGGTTGAACAGGCCGACGCCGAGGCCGAGCGCCAGCACCAGGGTGGTGACCGGGCGCGCCCACCTCCTGTCCGTCCGCACGGCCCAGATGGTGACGAGCCAGGTGATGAGGCCGAGCGCTCCGAGGACCGACAGGTAGACGAGCCAGGTCGTCACGGCGCTGTCGACGCGGTCCTGCGTGTAGGAGGGGTAGCCGGCCCGGAGATGGGTGGCGAGCAGGTTGCCGGTGGCCCGGTCGATGTAGGGCGTGATCGCCGCGACGACCGTGAGCGCGAGGCCCACGTACATCGCGCCGAGGGCTGCTCGCTCGGGACGGGTCTTGCTCGTCGCACTCCTTGTCGTCGCACTGCTTGTCGTCGCACTGTCTGCCATCGCACTGTCTCCTTGAGGACGAAGCGCCCGCGGCGTGCCGGCGGTCGATAACCTACGTTGTAGGTAACGATCGGTAGAGTAGGGTCCTACGGTGTAGGTTGCAAGGCGTTTACGGCAGGGGTGAGTGTGGCGAGACGTGCACGGGGCCGACCGGCCGGGCTGAGCCGCGAGCGGATCACGGCGGCGGCGGTGGACCTCGTCGACCGCCAGGGACTGGACGCCTTCGGAGTGCGGCGCCTGGCGTCCGAGCTCGGCGTCGACCCGATGTCGATCTACAACCACATCAAGGGCAAGGCCGCGTTGCTGGACGCCGTCTCCGAAGCCGTCCTCACCGAGGCCTCCTCTGCCGCCGGGCAGTGGCCGGACGACTGGCGGGACATCGTCCTCGCGATGGCTCGCGAGTACCGCGACATGGCGAGACGCCATCCCCGCATCTTCCCGTTGCTGGCGACCCGGGCGCAGACCTCGGCGACCGCCCTCGAGGCCATCGAGCGACTGACCGCGGCGATGCGTCGCGCCGGGATCCCGGACCAGGCGGTGGCGGACGCCCCCATGGTGCTCTTCGGGTTCCTCAACGGGTACCTGCTCGCCACGGTGGGCACTGGTACGGGCGCGGACGGTCAACCCGCCGCGGGCGCGGAAGGGGCGGGGGCCGCAGCCCCGCCGGCGTTCGACCCGTCCCAGCACCCGACCCTTGCCGCCCTGGCGCCCCTGCAGGCGGGGTTCGGCGACCAGGCCGAGTTCGAGCGGATGCTGGGGACGATCGTGGCCGGGCTCGCCCAGGGCGCGACGCCGCGGACCGTCACGGCCTGACCGCCGGTCCCGTACCCGGAGCTCGATCAGCGGCGCACCCGGGGCACGGGGACTACCGTTTCCTGACATGGGCACCGAA
Source organism: Georgenia daeguensis (assembly GCF_039537705.1). Classification (NCBI taxonomy): domain Bacteria; kingdom Bacillati; phylum Actinomycetota; class Actinomycetes; order Allobogoriellales; family Allobogoriellaceae; genus Georgenia; species Georgenia daeguensis. The sequence goes on along the minus strand of NZ_BAABBA010000024.1, from coordinate 52,378 downwards.
GCCCCCACGGACCGCCGCCCGACGGTGGACTCGCCACGCCTGCTCCTCGGCCCCCTGCTGCGCCACGTCGACGAGACCAGCGCCACCGTCTGGGTCGAGACGGACGGGCCCTGCTTCGTCGAGCTCCGCGCCGACGACCGCAGCGTGGTGGAGCGGACCTGGTCGGTGCACGGCCACCACTACGCGCTCCTCGCCCTGACCGGGCTGCCGCCGTCGTCGGAGCTTCCCTACGAGGTCGCGGTGGACGGCCGCCGCGTGTGGCCCGAGCCGGGGAGCCCGTACCCGCCCAGCGTGATCCGCACCATCCGCCCCGACGAGTCGCTGCGGCTGGCGTTCGGGTCCTGCCGCCGGTGCGCCCCGGACGACCGCCGCGCCCGCCGCGCGTTCGGCGTCGACGCCCTCGCCGGGCTCGCCGAGCGGATGGTCCTGACCCCGCACGAGGAGTGGCCCGACGCGCTTTTTCTCGCGGGCGACCAGATCTACGCCGACGACCCCTCGCCGGAGCTGACGAAACGGCTGAAGGAGGCCCACGACGGCGGGTCCCGGGCCGTGAAGGCGGAGGTCCGGGACTTCGAGGAGTACACCTGGCTCTACCACGAGACGTGGTCCCCGCACGCGGTCCGCTGGCTGCTCTCCACCGTGCCCAGCGCCATGATCCTCGACGACCACGACCTCCGCGACGACTGGAACTCCTCGCTGTCCTGGCGCCGGTGGGCCACCGCCCAGGAGTGGTGGCGCGGCCGGGTCACCGGCGCGTTCGCCTCGTACTGGGTGTACCAGCACCTCGGCAACCTCTCTCCGGGCGAGCTCGCCGAGGACGGCATGTGGGCGACCGTCCGCTCGACCGCCGACGACGGCGCCCGCACCCGTGCCCTGGACGAGTTCGCCTTCCGCACCGACGCGGAGCCGACGACGGCGCGCTGGAGCTTCTTCCGGGACTTCGGCACGGACGAGCACCAGATCCGCCTCGTGGTGGTGGACTCGCGCTGCTCACGCCGGCTCGAGCCGGAGGACCGGGCGATGGTCGACGACGTCGAGTGGCAGTGGGTCCTCGACCACGTGCAGGTCGACAACCTCGAGCACCTGCTCATCGGCACCACGCTGCCGTTCCTGCTGCCGGAGGGCATGCATCACGTGCAGGGCTGGAACGAGGCCGTCACCTCCCGGCGCACCTGGGGTCCGGTGGTGGCGCGGGCGGGGGAGTGGCTGCGCCGGCTCGTCGACCTCGAGCACTGGGCGGCCTTCCGCGGCTCGTTCGAGCAGCTGACCGACCTGCTGGTCGAGGTCACCCAGGGCGCGAACCCGCCGGCCAGCGTGCTCGTCCTGTCCGGGGACGTGCACTGCTCCTACACCGCCCGGGCGCGGCTGCCCGTGCCCCACCCGGCGACCGCGGTCCACCAGCTCACGCAGTCCCCCTTCCGCAACCCCATGGAGACCCCGCTGCGGGTCGCCTACACCGCCATCGAGTGGGCCCCGCTCCGGCGGCTGTGGCACCGCATGGCCCGCTCGGCCGGCGTCGACGACGTGCGCATCAGGTGGCAGATCGACAACGGCCCGTGGTTCGTCAACGGCGTCATGACGCTCGTGGTGGACGGACGTGAGGCGCGGGTCGAGGTCGGGGAGGGCGACGTCCGCGACGGACGGTCCTGGCTGACCCGGACCGTGACCGTCCCGCTCACGACGGCGGTGCGCCCGGTGGATCAGCCCGCCGGCAGGTGGCGTGCGACGAAGTCCAGCTGACGCCGCAGCTGGGAGACCTCCTCGTCGTCGACGACGGAGCCGTGCCCGGCGCCGTAGGTGTAGAGCTCGACCGTGGCGTCGTGGTCCTCGCGCGCTCGCAGCGCGCCGACGTAGGAGTCGATCTGCCCGAGCGGGCAGCGCGGGTCGTTGCGGCCGGCCGTGATCAGGACCGGCACGCGGACCCGGTCCACGTAGGTCAGCGGGCTGGACTCGCGGTAGCGCTCGGGCACCTCCTGGGGCGACCCGCCGAAGAGCGACCGGTCGAACGCCTGCAGGTCCGGCATCTCCTCGTGGTACGCGGTGACGTAGTCGGCCACCGGCACGTCCGCGAGGCCGAGCGCCCAGCGCTCCGGCTGGACCCCCAGGCCGAGCAGGGTGAGGTAGCCGCCCCAGGACGCCCCGACGAGCACCGAACGGCTCGGGTCCACGACGCCGTCGGCCACCAGGTGGTCGTGGACGGCCGCGATGTCCTCCAGCTCCGTCAGCCCCACCCGGCCCTCGAGCGCGTCGCGCCAGGCCGCGCCGTAGCCGGTGGACCCGCGGTAGTTCACCGAGACGACGGCGAAGCCGTGGTCGACCCACGCGGCCAGGTACGGGGAGAACGAGTCCGAGCGGTGCCAGGCCGGGCCGCCGTGCACGTCCACGACGGTCGGGTACGGCGCGGAGCCGGACCCCGGCACGCGCAGCAGCGCGTGCACGCGGCCGCCGGGGCCGTCGGCCCAGACGTCCTGGACGGGCACGGAGGGCGCGGGCCGGTGCCCGCCGGCGCTGATCACCTCGCGGCCGGTGGCGGCGGAGATCACCTGCCGCGGGCGGGCCGCGGAGGACCACCGCAGCCAGACGTCGCCGTCGGGCCGGGGCCCCGCCTCGGCGACCGAGCCGTCCGGCGGTCCGAGCGGGGTGGTCGTGCCGGTGGCAAGCACGTGCCGGTGGAGGCGCGTGCGGGCGTGGTGGTCGACGGCCACGAGCAGCGTCCGCCCGTCGGGGTACCACCACGCCTCGGTCACCTCGCCGGGTAGCGGGTCGCCCGCGCCGTCGAGCAGGTGGACGTCCCGGACCAGGGCCGTGCCCAGGTCCCAGATCGCCAGCTCGGACCGGCCGCGGCGCTCGTGCCCGACCAGGAGCCGCAGGTCCCCGTCGAGCGGGGCGAAGTCGATGGCGCTGAGGGCCTTGCCCGGCCCGTCGTCGAGGTCGGCGACGACCGCGCCGGTGTCCGTGCGGACCACGCGCAGCGCGGGATGGCGGTTGTCGCCGCGTTCGGAGTGCTCGATCGCCACGAGGTTGCCGTCGTGGGAGAGGGCCGCGGCGACGGCGTCGTTCGGGTGGCGGTAGAGCAGCACGGGGGTGTCGGTGCCGTGCCCGGTGCCGCCGACGACCACCTGGTGCACGGTGGTGCCGCCGTCGTCGGTTCGGCCCACGACGGCGGTCCCGTCCCGCGCGAGGAGCAGGCCGGCGGGGTAGGCGTCGGGCAGGTTGACGGGGTCCTGCACGCCCTGGCCCGGCGGGGAGCCGAACGGCTGGCGCCGCCAGCGGCCGAACTCGTCACCGTCGGTGTCGTCGAACCACCACACCCACGCCCCGCGAGGGTCGATCGCGCACGTGGTGGTGCCCTGCGACCGGTCCGTGGCGGGCACGAGCCGGCCGGTGGAGGCCTCGAAGGAGTGCACCTGGAGCACGCCGCGGTCCGTCGCGACGACGACGGCGCGGTCCGGGGCGTCCTCCGCCCACTCGGGCAGCTCCACCTCCCGGGCGCGCAGGCGCAGCTCCCACTGCGGCGGCGGCCACGCGTTCGGGTCGGTGCGCGGGGCGGGTGAGGTGGTGCTCATGGTCGAAGCGTAGGGCGGGGGCAGGGCGGCGGTGGCCGCACCCCCCGGCCCGGCCCGGCCCGGCCTACGCTGCGGCCCGGCCCGCCCCGAACTACGCCGCGGCGGGCGGGGCGATGTCGGGCGGGACGGTGCGCGGCGGCGCGACGGTGGGGCCCGCCTCCCCGGCCGCGGCCGGCGGCCGCAGGGTGTCGAGGGTGCGCAGGAACTCCATGGGGATGGGGAACGCGATCGTCGAGTTCTTCTCCGAGCCGAGCTCGAGCAGGGTGCCCAGGAGCCGGAGCTGCAGGGCGGCGGGGTGCGCCTCGAGGACCAGGGCGGCGTCGCCGAGGTTGGCGGCGGCCTCCTTCTCGCCGAGCGCGTGGATGACCTTGGCGCGCCGGTCGCGCTCGGACTCCGCCTGGCGGGCCATCGCGCGGCGCATGCCCTCGGGCAGGATGACGTCCTTGACCTCGACGATCGTCACCTTCACGCCCCACGGGTCGGTGACCGAGTCGATGACGTGCTGCAGGCGCTGGTTGACCTCGTCGCGCTTGGTCAGGAGGTCGTCGAGCGAGGTCTGGCCGAGGATGGAGCGCAGCGTGGTCTGGGCGATCTGCTGCGTCCCGAAGCGGTAGTCGTCGATGGAGAGCACGGACCGGATGGCGTCCACGACGTTGAAGTACGTCACCGCGTTGACGTGGACCGTCACGTTGTCCCTGGTGATGATGTCCTGCGGCGGGACGTCGTAGGTCTGGGTGCGCAGGTTGACCCGGGTGAGACGGTCGACCACGGGGATGATGAAGATCAGTCCCGGCCCCTTGAGCGGCTGGATCCGCCCGAGCCGCAGGATGACCCCGCGCTCGTACTCGGGCAGCACGTGCACGGCGGCCATGAGGAGCGCCAGCAGGACGAGCGCGGCGACGCCGAGACCGACGAGGAGTGCGGTGCTCATGACGAGTCCTTCCCTGATGTGGTCCCCCGGCCGGGGTTGTCCACGAGTGCGGGACCCGGGACCACCGGCTCGTCGACGACGACGGCGGGTCCGGGGGTGACGGTCGGGTCGACGACGGCGGAGGCTCCGGCGTCGTCCCCGCGTCCGGTGGGACCGGCCGTGGCCGCGGGTTCGCCAGCGGCGGCGGCCGGCCCGACGAGCAGGGTGAGACCGTCGAGTCCGACCACCCTCACCGCACCGCCCCGCACGAGGGCGGGTCCGGTGCTGCGCACCGACCACCAGGCTCCCTCGGTGAACGTGCGACCGGTGGTGCCGTCGGTCTCGTCGACCAGGACGGTGCGGCCCGTGAGCAGGTCGGCACCCGTCGCCGTCGACGGCAGGTGACGGGTGCGGAGCACCACCCTGCCCGCCAGGACCGCCGCGACGGCCAGCACGACCGCCAGCGGCACGGCGGCGGCGGGGTCGACGGAGACGCCCTCCGAGGAGTCGAAGAGGAAGAGCGCGGAGAGCACCAGCACGACGGCACCGCCGAACGCGAACCCCGCCACCCCCGGCGCCAGGGCCTCGGCCACGAACAGGGCGACGGCGACGACGAGCAGCAGGACGCCCACGGCGCTCACCGGCAGCACGGACAGCGAGAAGAGGGCGAGGACCAGCGCCACCGCGCCGACGGAGCCCGCGACGCCGACGCCGGGCGTGGCGAGCTCGTAGATCAGTCCCAGCGTGCCGAGGGTCAGGAGCAGGAAGGTGAGGTTGGGGTCGGCGAGGACCTGCAGCACCCGCCGGAACGCCCCGAGGTCCTGCCGCTCGACGACCGCACCGGCCGTCCGCACGGTGACCTCCCGCTCGCCGGCCACGGTGACGAGCAGCCCGTCGGCCTGCCGCAGCGCGCCGGCGAGGTCGGTGGCCCGCCCGTCCGCGACCCCCAGCTCGACCGCCTCCTCCACGGTCGCGCTGCGCCCGTCGCGCACGATGTCCTCGGCGAACCCGGCGTCCCGGCCCCGGAGGTTCGCCAGGGCGACAGCCTGGGCCGCCGCGTCGCTGACGATCTTGTCGGAGACCTCCTCCCCTTCCAGGCCCACCGGCGTCGCGGCGCCGACGGTCGTTCCCGGCGCCATGACGAGCACGTGGGAGGCGAGGGAGATGACTGCGCCCGCCGAGCCGGCACGGGCACCGGCGGGGGAGACGTAGACGACCACCGGCACCTCGCTCGCGAGGATGTCGCCGACGATCTCGCGCATGGCCGTGACGAGACCGCCGGGCGTGTCCAGCTCGATGACGTACGCGTCGTAGCCCGCCTCGCGCGCGCGCCGGAGGCCGTCGGAGACGTGGTCGGCGACGACGGGGGTGATTGGCGTCGCGAGGGTCGTCACCAGCACCCGGGGAGCGTCGTCCGGCCTCGGCGCGCCCGAGGCCGGCCCGGCCAGCAGGACCGCCGAGACCACGCCGGCCAGAACCGCAAGGAGGCTCAGCACGCCGGTCAGAGACCGGCTCGCGGCGGTGCGACGTGCTCCCATGGTCCTCACGTCCTCACCACCCATGCTAGGCGCGCACGGCGACGTCCTCCAGCAGCTCGGGGTGCACCGCGGTGAGGGTGAGCCAGCCCCCGGAGAGGTTGCGGGCGTCGACGCCCTCGCCGCGCAGGATCCGGGTGGCCAGGTACGAGCGCACGCCCGAGGCGCAGTGGACGCTGACCGGCCTGCCGCCGGCGGCGTCGCGCACCTCGTCGAGGCGGTCGCGCAGCTCGGTGTGCGGGATGTTCAGGGCGCCGTCGAGGTGACCGGCTGCGAACTCCCCGCGCGAGCGCACGTCGAGGACGAGCGTGCCCTCGCGGACCTCGTCCAGCTCCCACGCCTGCCACTGGGGCATGGTGCGGTCGAGGACGTTCTGCGCCACGAAGCCCAGCATGTTCACCGGGTCCTTCGCCGAGCCGAAGGGCGGCGAGTACGCGAGCTCCAGCTCGGCGAGGTCGTCCGCCCCCATCCCGGCGCGCAGGGCCGTCGCGAGGACGTCGATGCGCTTGTCCACCCCGGCGCGGCCCACGGCCTGCGCGCCGAGCAGCGACCCGTCGGGGGCGAAGCTCGCGACGATGTGGATCTGCTCGGCCCCCGGGTAGTAGCCCGCATGGTGGCCCGGGTGGACGTGCACGACCTCGTGGTCGATCCCCGCCCGGCGCAGCGTGGCCTGGTTGGCGCCGGTGACCGCCGCCGTCAGGCCGAACACCCGCACGATGGCCGTGCCCAGCACCGGGGCCTGCGGGGTGGTCCGCCGCCCGCAGATGGAGTCGGCCGCGCGGCGTCCCTGACGGTTCGCCGGCCCGGCGAGCGGCACGGGCCCGGTGGCGCCGGTGACGGCCTGGACCACCTCGACCGCGTCACCGACCGCCCAGATGTGCGGGTCGGAGGTGCGCTGGTCGCCGTCGACGCGGATGGCGCCGGAGGGGCCGAGGTCCAGCCCCGCCTCCCGGGCGAGGGCGGAGGCGGGCCGCACGCCGACGTTGACCACCACGAGATCGGCGGTCACCTCGTCCCCGTCGGAGAGGGTGACGACGACGGGACCCGCCGGGCGTACCGTCTCCTCCCCGTAGTCCGCGGCCTCGGCTGCCGGCCTGATCTTCCGGGCCCCGGCCCCGAGGTGGAGCCGGACGCCGTGGGAGGCGAGCTCCTCCGCGAGCAGCGGGGCGAGCTCGGCGTCAAGGGGCGGCAGGACGTGGTCGGCGAGCTCGACGAGGTGCACCTGCAGGCCGCGGGCCGCCAGCGCCTCGACGGCCTCGAGCCCGATGAACCCTGCCCCGACCACGACGGCGGTGGGCGGCTCGGCGGCCCGGTCGCCGTCGTCCCGGCTCGCGAGCAGCCCGTCCACGGTGGCGCGCAGCGCGTCGACGTCCGGCACCACCCGCAGCGCGTGCACCGCCGGGTGGTCGAGCCCCTCGACCGGCGGGCGCACCGCGGTGGCCCCGGGGGCGAGCAGCAGCGCGTCGTAGGGCAGGCGGTACGTGCGCTCGGCCGTCTGGACGGTGACCTCCCTCGCGTCACGGTCGATCGCCGTGACCCGGTGCCCGGTGCGGACGTCGAGGTTCAGGGTGGACGCCAGGGTGGCGGGGGTGTGCAGGAGCAGGGAGTCGCGCCGGTCGATCTCGCCGGAGAGGTGGTACGGCAGCCCGCAGTTGGCGAAGGAGACGAAGTCCCCCTGCTCGAGCACCACGATGTCCGCGTGCTCGTCGAGCCGCCGGGCACGGGCCGCCGCGCTCATGCCGCCGGCCACGCCGCCCACGACGACGATGCGCCGTGAGGCGGTCACCGACGCACCGCCCCGCCCGCGCGCTGCCAGGCGCCGATGCCGCCGGAGACGCTGGTGGCGTCGAAGCCGAGCGAGCGCAGGTGCTTCGCGCCCGTGCGCGAGCGCATGCCCGAGGCGCACATGACGACGACGGGCCGGTCCTGCGAGAGGCGCCGAGCGCCCTTCTCGAGGTCGGCGAGCGGGATGTGCACGGCCTGCGGCGCGTGGCCGGACCGCCACTCGGCCTTCTCGCGCACGTCGACGAGGCTGGCGCCCTCGCGGACGAGCTCCACGGCGCGCGCGGCGGTCACGGTCGAGCCGAGGCGGCCGTCGGACGAGCCGCCGAACAGGGACTTCAGCCGGTCGAGCAGGGAGGGGGTGGGTGATGTGGTCACAGTGGTCCTTTCGTCAGAGTCTCAATACCCGTGGGGGTATCAATATTCCCGGAGGCGAGTGCGGTCGTGGTGGGACCACCGTCCCGCTCGCGGCGCCGCCGCCGCTGGCTCCGGAATGGCCGGGGAATAGGCTGGCGCCCTCGGTGTTATACCCCCCAGGGTATGAGACAGCGACCACCAAGGAGAGACATGTCCACCATCCACCTCACCGAGGACAGCTTCGAGCGCGTCGTCACCCGGCCCGGCATCGTCCTGGTCGACTTCTGGGCCGCCTGGTGCGGTCCGTGCCGCATGTTCGCGCCGGTGTTCGAGAAGGCGTCGGAGAAGCACCCCGACGTCGTCTTCGCGAAGGTCGACACCGAGGCCGAGCGGAACCTCGCCGCCGCGGCCGGCATCTCGTCCATCCCGACGCTCATGGCGTTCCGGGACGGCATCCTCGTCTTCTCGCAGCCCGGCGCGCTGCCGGCGGCCGCCCTGGAGCAGGTCCTCACCGCCGTCCGCGAGCTCGACATGGACGAGGTGCGCTCGCAGCTCGCGTCCCGCCAGCCGGCGTCGTCCGACGCCTGAACCCCGCCACGACCGGCGCGCCGGCGGAAAGCCGCTCGCCCGACGAAAGGAAGCTCATGACCTACGGAATCTCCGTCACTCTCGACCAGCCGTTCGACGCCGCGGTGGCGGCGGTCCGCGAGGCGCTCGCCGGGCAGGGCTTCGGCGTCCTCACCGAGATCGACATGGCCGCCACCCTCAAGAAGAAGCTCGACGTCGACATCGCCCCCCAGGTCATCCTCGGTGCGTGCAACCCGCCGCTCGCCCACCGCGCGCTGCAGGCGGAGGAGTCGATCGGCCTGCTCCTGCCCTGCAACGTCGTCGTGCGGGGCGGCGACGGCGCCGTCGTGGTCGAGGCGCTCGACCCGCAGGTCATGGTCGGCGTGACGGGCAACCCCGCCCTCGCCGCCGTCGCGGACGACGCAGCCGCCCGCCTGCGCGCCGCGCTCGGAGCGCTGACGGCGTGAGCGTGGCGCAGCAGGGGATCCCCGGTTACCCGGCCGGGTATCCTTCGGAGAAGCGACGCGGAGGAGGAGGCGGCATGGAGCTCGACCCGACCGACATGGGCAAGGTCATCAACCGTCTCAAGCGCGCCCAGGGGCAGCTCGCGGGCGTCCTGCGCATGCTCGAGGAGGGCAAGGACTGCGCCGACGTCGTCACCCAGCTCTCCGCCGTGAGCAAGGCGCTCGACCGGGCCGGGTTCGCGATCATCGCCTCCGGCATGCGGCAGTGCCTGGTGGAGTCCGACGGCGAGGAGACCCTCGACGTCAAGAAGCTCGAGAAACTGTTCCTCTCCCTGGCCTGATGGACTCCGCCGTCCTCTTCACCGCTGAGGACGTCCTCGCGGACCTCGCTGCCCTTCCAGGGCCCGGCCTCGAGCTGGTGCGGGCCGAGCGGGTCCCGCGCGCCGTCGGCGAGGACGGTGCCACCGTGCTCGACGCGGTGGTCGTGGCCCGCCGCGCCTGATCGACGGCCGGGACGGCACCTTCACACGATCTTCACGGAGCCCGCGCCAGGGGCGACACGCTCCCGCGGGACGCTGGAACCAGCCGGGAGGACCCGGGGAACGACGAAGGTGATGACGATGAGGACGGCAGTGAGAAGGTCGCTGGTGGCCGTGGGCCTCGCGGCGGCGATCGGGGTGCCGGGGGTGGCGTTCGCGAGCACCGAGGTGACGCCGGACCCCGAGCCTTCCGTCCAGCAGGACGGGCCGCCCGCGTGGGCGCCCGAGGAGTGCCAGGAGATGTGGGACTCCGAGGAGATGCAGGCCCGGCGTGAGGAGCACCGGACCGAGATGCAGGAGCACCATGAGCAGGTCGGCGGCATGCACCGAGGCGGCGGCGGGCACGGCCCGATGGGGGGCCACATGTGGGATGGTGCCTCCAGCTGAACGGATGGCCGGCCGGGTCGCCCGCAAGGGCGGCCCGGCAACCTGCGTGAGGGGCTGAGATGGCGCGGCGGATCCTCGTGGTCGACGACGAGGCCGGTATCCGGCGTGTGCTCCGCGGCTACCTCGAGGCCGACGGCCTCCAGGTGACCGAGGCCGCGAGCGGGGAGGCCGCCGTGGCGCAGGTGCGCAGCGAGGCGCCCGACCTCGTCCTGCTCGACGTCATGCTGCCCGACGTCGACGGCATCGAGGTGCTGCGCAGGATCCGCACGTTCTCCGACGTCTACGTCGTCCTCGTCACCGCCCGCGCCGAGGAGACGGACAAGCTCGTCGGCCTCGCCGTCGGCGCCGACGACTACGTGACCAAGCCCTTCAGCCCCCGCGAGGTGGCCGCTCGCGTCAAGGCCGTGCTGCGGCGCGGCCGCACCCCGGAGGCGCAGGCGGACCGGCTCGTGCTCGACGGCCTGACGGTGGACCTGGCGGGCCGGGAGGTCGACGTCGACGGCCGGCGCGTCGTGCTCTCGGCCCTCGAGTTCGATCTGCTGGCGGCGCTCGCCGGCTCGCCGGGCCGCGTCTTCTCGCGGCGCCAGCTCCTCGAGCGTGTCTGGGGCTACGACTTCTACGGCGACGAACGCGTGGTCGACGTCCACGTCCGCAACCTGCGCAAGCACCTCGGCGACGACGCCGCGGCGCCGCACGTCGTCGGCACCGTGCGCGGGGTCGGGTACAAGTGCCTGCTGGAGCCCCGGTGAACCGCCTCTGGGTGCGGCTGCTGCTCAGCCACGCGGTCGTCGCGGTGGTCGCAGGCCTGACCGCCTACCTCGTCGTCCGGCTCGTGGCCCCCCAGCTCTACGACCACGAGGCGCGGATGATGGCCGGGCACGGGATGCTCGCGGGCGGGGGCATGCGCGCCGTCGCCGTCGCCGCGATGAACAACGCGCTCCTGATCGGCGTGCTCGCGGGGGTGGTGGCCGCGCTCGTCGCCGGCGCCTACGGCGCCCGCCGCATCATGCTCCCGCTGGAGGCGGTCAGCAGCGCGACCCACCGGCTGGCCGCAGGACGCTACGACCAGCGGGTGGCGCTGCCGCGCGAGCGCGAGCTCGCGGCGGTCGCCGAGGACGTCAACACCCTGGCCGCGCGCCTGGCCGAGACGGAGGCGCGGCGCGTGCGGCTGATCGGCGAGGTCGCGCACGAGATGCGCACCCCCTTGACCGTCCTGGACGGGTACGTGGAGGGACTGGTGGACGGCGTCTTCGCCCCGGGCCCGCAGGTCCTTGACGAGATGTCCGCGGAGGTGCGCCGGCTCCGCAGGCTCGCCGAGGACCTCAGCGCGCTGTCCCGCGCGGAGGAGGGGCGGCTCGACCTCCGGCCGGTCGGGACCGACCTCGCCCGGGTGGCCGCGGCGGCCGCCGAACGGCTGCGCCCGCAGGCGGAGGACGCCGGCGTCGAGCTGGCCGTGGAGGCCGGGCCCGAGATCCCGGTCCGGGGCGATCCCGACCGGCTCGCCCAGGTGGTCACCAACCTGGTGGGGAACGCGCTCGGCGCGACGCCCGCCGGCGGGCGCATCGTCGTGCGGGCGGCGCGCCGTGACGGCCGGGCGCAGGTGGAGGTCGCCGACACCGGCGTCGGACTGGCGCAGCCGGACCTCGACCGGGTCTTCGAGCGCTTCTACCGGGTGGGGCCGCGGGCCGGGTCGGGCATCGGCCTGACCATCTCCCGCAAGATCGCCGAGGCGCACGGCGGCACGCTCACCGCGGCGTCCGCCGGCCCCGGGCGCGGAGCCACGTTCACGCTGAGCGTGCCCGCCGCCGAGGCGCCCGGCTCCTGACCGCGCCCGCTCCCGTCAGGCGGGCTGGCGGCGGCCCGCGGCGTCGAGCGCCCGGCGCGCCACCGCCGTCCGGTCGCCGGCCGTGGGGGTGAGACCGTCGAAGTCACCGCGGAGCCCCTTCAGCGCAGTGCGCTCGGCGTCGATCTCGCGCCGCGTCCGCACGTTCAGCCGGCGGAGCACGGCGAGCGGCGGGCACCACCCCTGCACGGCGTGCTGGAGCAGGAACGCCGGCACGGCGGCCGTGAGCGCGAACCAGCCCCGCGAGCGGGTGGCTCCGAGCACCAGGCTCAGGAGCGTCAGGGCCGCGGCGTTCGCCTCGAGCGTCCGCTCGACGTCCCACTCCCTGTCCAGCTCGTGCAGCCGCCGGGTGATCTCCTCCGGCGAGGCGCCCACGAGAGCGGCGACGTGGTCCAGCCGCCTGGTGTCCAGCCGGTCGTTGATCTCGGGCGCGGTGTGCGCGCGGACCCGGTCGAGCTCTTCCACGGTGGTCTCCTTCGGGAGTCGGGTGCGGCCAGGCTAGGACCGTGCGGCCGCTCGCGCCCGCCAGATACCCCCGGGGGTAGGACGTACGGCCCTCGAACGGCCGCCGTCGCGGGAGAACGATGGAGGTACTGCGACGGAGCGGAGAGTGTGATGCGACATCTGGTGATCCTCGGGGCCGGCACGGCCGGCACCATGGTGGCGAACAAGCTGCGCCGCCGGCTGCCACGAAAGGAGTGGCGCATCACGGTCGTGGACCGTGACGACGTCCACCTCTACCAGCCGGGCCTGCTCCTGCTGCCCTTCGGTGTCTACGAGCCGAAGGACCTCATCAAGCCCCGCGACAGGTACCTGGCCGGGGGCGTCGACCTGGTGCTCGGCGAGATCGACCGGGTCGAGCCCGGCGAGAACCGCGTGCTCCTGGCGGACGGCCGTGCCCTGGACTACGACCAGCTCGTCATCGCCACCGGCACCTCGCCGCGGCCCGAGGAGACGCCGGGCATGGCCGAGGGGGAGTGGCGCCGGAGCATCTTCGACTTCTTCACCCTCGACGGCGCCGTCGCGCTGCGCGACAAGCTCGCGTCGTGGGAGGGGGGCCGGCTCGCCGTCCACGTCACCGAGATGCCGATCAAGTGCCCGGTGGCGCCCCTGGAGTTCACGTTCCTCGCCGACGCCTTCTTCGAGGAGAGGAAGATGCGCGACAAGGTCGAGATCGTCTACGTGACCCCGCTGGAGGGGCCGTTCACGAAGCCGGTCGCCTCCGCGCACCTGGGCACCATGTTCGAGGACCGGCACATCGCCATCGAGCCCGACTTCTACGTCGAGCACATCGACCCCGAGACGAAGACGCTGGTGTCGATGGACGAGCGCGAGGTGCCGTTCGACCTCCTCGTGACCGTCCCGCTCAACATGGGCGCCGACTTCGTGACGCGCTCGGGGCTGGGCGACGAGCTGGGCTACGTGCCGGTCGACAAGGGCACCCTGCTCTCCCGGGCCCACGACAACATCTTCGCGGTCGGCGACGCCAGCGACATCCCCGCCTCCAAGGCCGGGTCGGTGGCGCACTTCGAGGCCGACGGCTTCGTGAAGAACTTCCTCGACCACATCCACGGCCGCCCGATGACCGACCTCTTCGACGGGCACGCCAACTGCTTCATCGAGTCCGGGCACGGCAAGGGCCTGCTCATCGACTTCAACTACGACACCGAGCCCCTGCCCGGTGTGTACCCCTACCCGAAGGTCGGGCCGCTGAGCCTGCTCAAGGAGACCCGCGCCAACCACTGGGGGAAGCTCGCCTTCCGCCACGTGTACTGGAACGTCCTCCTGCGCGGCCTGCCGATGCCCGTCCCGAACCACATGTCCATGGCCGGCAAGGAGACCGCCGGCACGAGCGGAAGGTGACCACCATGCCCGTCATCGAGATCGGCACCAAGCCGGTCCACGTCAACGACGAGGGCTTCCTCACCGAGTACGACGAGTGGGACGAGGACATCGCGCGCGTCCTCGCCCAGCAGATCGGCATCGAGATGACCGACGCGCACTGGAAGGTGATCCGCTTCCTGCGGGAGGACTTTCGTGCGCAGGGCGAGACGCCCACGACCCGGCGCGTCAACACCGTGGGCGGCATCCCCGTGAAGGAGCAGTTCGCCCTCTTCCCCAAGAAGCCCGGCCGGAAGATGTCCTACATCGCCGGTCTCCCCAAGCCGCACGGCTGCGTCTGAGAGGCACCGCCATGACCACCGAGACCGCACCGCTTCTCGTCCCGAGCTTCGACGACGAGGAGACCGACCGCAAGCTCGCCATCATCTGCTCCAAGGGCACCCTCGACATGGCGTACCCCGGGCTCATCCTCGGCAACGCCGCCCTGGGGGAGGGCGTGGAGACGCACCTGTTCTTCACGTTCTGGGGCTTCGACATGATCATGAAGTCCCGGGCCCGCGACCTGACGTTCTCCCCGGTCGCCAACACCGCGATGCACCTGCCGCTCAAGGAGGTGCCACGGCCGGGTCCGCTGTCCCGGATGAGGCTGCCCGAGGAGATCCGCATGCCGCAGGCCCTGGCGCCGGCGCCGGGAGTCTCGGCGATGGCCACCCGGATGATGAAGAAGCAGCTCGCCGCGCTGGACGTGCCCGAGGTCCCCGAGTTCCTGGACCAGATCGTCGCGGCCGGCGGGCACCTGTGGGCGTGCCGGCTCTCCGCGGACATGTACGACCTCGACGAGTCCGACTTCCGCGACGACATCGAGGGGATCATCTCGGCGGGCGACTTCATCGAGATGACGGCGGGCGCGCAGCTGCTCTTCATCTAGCACTTGCCCTGGCGGTGGCGCGGGCGGGCGGGCCCGACGGCGCTCAGCGCGCGAAGGCCGGGCCCGCCGTCGGGTCCTCGCGGTACTCCAGCGCGGCCGCGAGGCGGCTGCGCGAGCTGACCGTGACGCGGTCCGGCAGCCTGTCCAGGGGGAACCAGCCCACCTCGGTGGACTCGTCGTCGGCCACGAACGGCTCGCCGTCGACGTGGCGGCACAGGAAGGTCAGGTCCAGGTACTGCGAGACGTCCCCGTTGGGGTACGTGACGCGGTCCCCCGAGCTGATGGACGTCAGCGCGAGGACCTCCGCCCGCACGCCGGTCTCCTCGGCGATCTCCCGCACGAGGCCCTGGGCGGGCTCCTCGCCGGGCTCGAGGATGCCCGAGATGAGCGCCCACAGGCCGTTGTCGGCGCGGCGGCCCATCAGCAGCCGGTCGCTCTTGTCCAGGACGACGCCGGTCACGCCCGGCAGCCAGAGCAGGTCGTGACCGATGCGGGAGCGCAGGGCGGCGACGAAGGGCGGGACGGGCACACCCCGACCCTACCGACCGCCGCCCGCGAGATGGCGCACGACGGCGAGGGCCGCCGCCTCCCGGGGGAGGCGACGGCCCTCGACGGTCCGGCCGGGCGGCCGGTCAGGTGCGGTCAAGTGCGGTCAGGCCTGACCGATCGTCTTCCCGTCGGCGCGGTAGGCGACGACGATCGACGGGCGCGGGATGGAGGTGCCGCCGTCGGGCCAGTGGGACAGCGGGTTCTCGTAGGAGGCGCCGTCGATCTCGCCGGGGTGCTGGACGGCGACGAGGACGCGCTTGTCGGTCACCACCGGGCCGCACGTCTCCCCGCCGTGCGGGACCGCGAGGAACTGGCGCACCTCGCCGCGGCGCTTCCCGGCGACGGCGACGCCGTAGAGGGCGTCGTTCGTGCCCAGGGTGCCGGGCTGGCCGTCGGTGCTGATCCACAGGTTGCCGTGGTCGTCGAAGGCCAGGTTGTCCGGGCAGGAGATCGGCGAGACCTGCGACTTGTCGAACCCGGCGAAGTAGGTGCTCGGGTCCTCCGGGTCGCCGCAGAGCAGCAGGATCCGCCAGGCGAACGTGGCCGCGGCCGCGTCGGCACCGGTCTCCTCCAGCTCCAGGACGTGACCGTGCTTGTTGTTGCCACGCGGGTTGGCCTCGTGGGCCTGGGCGGCCGTGCGGCGGGTGTTGTTCGTCAGCGCCACGTAGACGGTGCCGGTCCTCGGGCTGGGCTCGACGTCCTCCGGACGGTCCATCTTCGTGGCGCCGACGGCGTCGCCCGCCTGGCGGGTGAAGATCAGGACCTCCTCGGCGGTCATGCCGGGAACGTGGGAGACGTTGCCGGTGACCAGGGGGATCCACTCGCCGGCGCCGTCGAACTCGCCGTCGGCGGGCAGGGTGCCGGTGCCGTCGATCTCGGTGGCGGGGGAGTCGCCCGTGAGGCGGGCGACGTACAGGGTGCCGTTGTCGAGCAGGGTGGCGTTGTGGGCGGCGTCGCCCTGCCGGTAGCGGTCGCGCGAGACGAACTTGTACAGGTAGTCGAAGCGCTCGTCGTCGCCCATGTACGCCACGGCGCGGCCGTCGGCGGCGAGGCGGATGGTGGCGGCCTCGTGCTTGAACCGGCCCAGCGCGGTGCGCTTCTTCGGCGTCGACGTCGGGTCGAACGGGTCGACCTCGACGATCCACCCGAACCGGTTGGCCTCGTTGGGCTCCTTGGCCAGGTCGAACCGGTCGTCGAAGCGCTCCCACTTGCGCTCGGAGGCGCCGGACCCGAGCCCGTAGCGGGAGAGGCGCTGGCGGGCGACCGGGTCCGTCACGGCGCCGGCGTTGGCGAAGTACTGGTTGAAGTTCTCCTCGGCCGTCAGCCAGGTGCCCCACGGGGTGAGCCCGCCGGCGCAGTTGTTCAGGGTGCCCAGGACGGTGCGCCCCTCAGGGTCCGCCGTCGTCCGGAGGTAATCCGAGCCGGCAGCCGGGCCGCTGAGCTCGAACTCGGTGCGCACGTGGAGACGGCGGTTGAGCGGGTGGTCGACGATCGCGTCGAACGCCCCGGAGCGCGGCCCGCGGTGCTTGCCGGTCACCGCGACGACGGTGAGGCCGTGGGCGGCCCAGGCGATCCTGACCTGCTCCTCCGTGGGGTTCTCGGGGTCGTAGTCCGGGAACATCATCGGCTCGGACGTGTACTCGTGGTTGACCACCATGACCTGCTCGTCCTGGTTGTTCAGGGGCAGCAGGCCGACGTGGTCGTTGTTGTAGCCGAACTGGCGCAGTTGGGCGGCCTCGGTCTGGTTCGCCGGGTCGAAGGCGGGGGCGTCGGAGAAGAGCGGGTCGCCCCAGCGCAGCACGACGTCGTGGAGGTAGCCGGCCGGGACCGTGACGGCGTCGTCGGTCTGCTGGGCGATGGGGGTGAACCGCAGGCCGACGGCGGCGTCCGTGCTGGAACCGGGGGCGCCGGCCGTGGGGGCGGCGACGGCGTCCTGGCGGCCCAGGGTGGTGGTGGCGGCACCGGCGAGGGCGACGACGGCGCCCGCCTTGAGGACGCTGCGGCGCGAGAAGGCGCTCGCGGCCACGTCGCCGAAGTAGGGGTTGTCCGAGGTGTTGGGCACCTCGTGGAAGCACGCGTCGCCGCAGCGGTACCGACAGGTCAGGGCGGACCGGCCAGTGCCGTGGCCGGCGATGAGGGGGAGCAGGGAACGACGCGAGGTCGGGATGGGCATGACGGCTCCTCGAAGAAGGTGGGTGTCGGCGCCAACGTACGGACGTCAGGTGTCCGACAGGGGCGACGCTCGGTTAACGGAGGGCGAACAGACCTCGCGCCGTTGCGTCCGCCGTGCTGTCGGCCGACACTTGGGGCCCAGGTCCCCTCAGGAGGAGCCATGCCGGGCCAGCCGCACGAGCGCCGGGAGGCGGAGCACCCCGGGGAGCCGCGCCGTCCCCGGCCCGGCGTCGCCGTGGGAGTGGTGGTGCTGCTGGCCGCCGTCGCGGTCGCCGCGCTCGTGCTGTTCCTTCTTCTCTGACGCCGCTCTCCTGACGGTCGCCGACCGCGTGCGCTCCCCACGTCAATAGCGCCCGGCGCCGTCCGCGCGCCGGTAGTGTCCGGATCGACCGAACGAGCGAGCTGGTCGGGGGCAGCGCGGACACGAGGAACCGACATGACTGAGATGGTCGCGGCAGCGCCACCCACCGCCGCGAGCAGGCCGACGGAGCCGCAGCGCCGCGGACCCGGCCGCCCGCGGCACGCCGACACGGAGCCACGCGCCTACCGGTCCGCGCTCGAGATCTTCGGCCGCCGCGGCTGGTCCGGACTCACGCTCGACGGCGTCGCCGCGCACGCGGGCATCGGCAAGTCCTCGATCTACCTGCGGTGGAACGACAAGGGCGAGCTGCTCCTCGACGCGGTCCGCGACCTCCAGGCGCGGGTCCCGGCCCCGGACACCGAGGGGCTGGGGATCCGGGAGCTCCTGCTGGCGCACGCGCGGGCGCGCGCCGACCTCCTGACCGGCGCCTACGGACCCGCCCTGGCCAACCTGTGCACGGCGGCGGCGGCCAACCCCGACGTGCTCGACGAGATCCGCAAGGTCGACCTCGCCCGCGGCATGTGCGCGCTGACCGAGCAGGTGGAGGAGGCCGTGCGTCGCGGCGAGCTGGCGCCCGGGACGGCGGTCGGCCCGCTCCTGGAGGCGATCGAGGGCTCGATCCTCGTGCACTACCTCGTGAACCCGACCGCGACGGTGCCCGAGCTCCGCGCCGGGCTGGAGGGCTACGTCACCGCGCTGGTGGATCACCAGCTCCGGACGCTCCGGCGGCAGCCCGTCCCGGCGCAGCCCTGACACGCCGGGGCGGCGGGGTGGGCCCGGACCCGTCCCAAGCAGAAGGGCCGCCCGCCTGCGTCTGACGCAGGCCGGCGGCCCTTCCAACTGTCGGGGTGGCGGGATTTGAACCCACGACCTCTTCGTCCCGAACGAAGCGCGCTACCAAGCTGCGCCACACCCCGGTGGAACCGGTTCAGAATAGCCGAGCCAGGGCCCGGTCGTGAAACCGATACGCCCGGATGAGACGCACGCCACGCTGACGGCGGCAGCCGGGCGCCGTGGTCCGGCGCACGGAGGCCGTCAGCGCTCGCGCGCGACGAGGGTGAGCAGCGACGCCTCCGGCCGGCAGGCGAAGCGCACCGGCGCGTACGGGCTCGTGCCCAGGCCGGCGGAGACGTTCAGCCACGTCGAGCCGGCCACCCCGTCGCCGTCGGGGGGCGGTCCCGGCCACCCGTGCAGGCCGGAGGCGCGCCCGCGGTCGAGGTCGCAGTTGGTGACGAGCGCCCCGTAGAACGGCAGGCAGAGCTGGCCGCCGTGCGTGTGCCCGGCCACGACGAGGTCGCACCCGTCGGCGTGCATCGCGTCCAGCACCCGGGTGTACGGAGCGTGGGTCACGCCCAGGTGCAGGACCGAGTGGTCCGCCGGCGGTGCCTCGGCGCGCGGGGCCGCGGCGGGGAAGCGGTCCCGGTCCAGGTGCGGGTCGTCCACGCCCACGAGGTCGATCCGGGTCCCGCCGATCTCGAGCAGGTCCCGTCGGTTCGTCAGGTCCTTCCAGCCCGCCGCGCGGAACGCGGCGGTGAGCTCCGGCGTCGGCAGGGGGCTGTGGTCCATCTCGGTGCGCGCGTCCGGCAGCAGGTACCTGGCCGGGTTCTTCGGCTTCGGCGCGAAGTAGTCGTTCGACCCGAGGACGAAGGCGCCCGGCAGGTCGAGGAGCGGCGCGTACGCCTCGAGGACGCCCGGGACCGCGTCCGGGTGGGCCAGGTTGTCGCCGGTGGTCACGACCACGTCAGGCTCGTACCTGGCGAGGTCACGCACCCAGGCCACCTTGTGCCGCTGGCTCGGGGTCAGATGGAGGTCGGACAGGTGCAGGAGCCGCAGCGGACGCGCCCCGGCGGGGAGGACCGGCACGGTGTGGCGGCGCAGCGTGAACATCGACGTCTCGGCGAGGGCCCACCCCAGGGCGCCGACGCCCGCCAGCGTCAGCGCGCCGAGGCCCGCGGCCAGCCGGGGACCGGCGGCGCTCAGTCGTCGTCCTCGTCGTTGCCCTTGCCGTTGTCGCCACCGCTGTTCCCGGGGTTGTCGGACGGCGGCTCCGCCGGCGAGGGCGGGGCAGGAGCGGGCGAGGGGGCGGGAGCCGGTTCGGGCGCGGGGCCGGCGCTCGGGATGACGGTGATCATGGTGCCGGGCGCGGCGCGCGTGCCCGCGCGGGGGTTCGTCGCGACGGCCGCCCCGGCCTGCCAGCCGGAGCTTACCGGGGTGCCGAGCTGCACCTGGAAGCCGGCCTGCGTGAGGATGGTCTGCGCCTCCGCGGCGCTCCGCCCCGCGACGTCCGGCACGGGAACCCGGTTGCCGTACAGCGCGGTCGGCGGGACGGGAGGGAACGGCTGGTGCGGTACGCCGTTGAGGGCGGCCGCCACGTAGTTGCGCCACGTCGGGGCCGGGATCCGGCCACCGTAGACCAGGTCGTAGAACTGGCCGTTGATGGTCGAGTCGAACATCGACTTCGTGCCCTCCTGGTAGCCCATCCACACCGCCGCCGCGAGCTGCGGGGTGTAGCCGGCGAACCAGGCCGCGGAGTCGTCGTTCGCGGTACCGGTCTTGCCCGCGGCGGGACGGCCGTCGGGGAGGACCGCGTTGCTGCCCGTGGACCCACGTTCGGAGGTCACCACGCGCTGGAGCGCCCCGGTGGCGCCGTCGGCGATGTTCGGCTCGATCGCCTGGGTGCAGGTGGGCTGGGGTGCGGCGATCTCGGTGCCCTCGCGGTCGGTGATCTTGGTGATCGCCAGCGGCTCGCACATCTTGCCGCGCGCGGCCAGCGTGGCGAACGCGACGGCCTGGCTCAGCGGGGTCACCGTGTTCGAGCCGAGGACCGCGGCGGGGTTCGGGGTCAGCGGGTCGCCGGAGCCGGTCCGGATGCCCATCTTGGCCGCGGTGTCGACGATGTTGCACATGTCCATCTGGTTCGCCATCTCGACGAACGGCAGGTTCACGGACATCCGGGTCGCCTCGAGGACGGAGATCCGGCTGACGTCGGGAGAGCTCTCCAGGTTCTTCGGCTCGTAATTGTCCTCGTACTTCCCGCAGGAGATGTTCCAGCTCTCGCGCGGGTAGGACCGCCGGTTCGCCACGACCTGGTCATTGAGGGTGTGCCCGGTCCTGAGCCACTCGACCAGGGTGAACACCTTGAACGACGAACCGGACTGGAACCCGCGGCCGCCGCCGTGGCTGAGCCCGACGTTGAGGTTGACCTTCGTCGCACCCGGGTCCTCCGCGGTGGGGTTCCCCCAGGTGGTGTTCTGGACCATCGCCTGGATCTTGCCGGTCCCCGGCTCGACGGAGGAGAGCGCCATCTTGATGGTGGAGGGGTCGTTGACGGGGACGCTGGCGGTCACCGAGTCGTAGGCGGCCTGCTGCTTGGCCGGGTCGATCGTCGTGTGGATCACGAGGCCGCCGCGGTAGAGGGCCTGCTGACGGTCCGCCAGATCCTTGCCCCAGGCCTCGGACTGCAGCAGGTCGTCGACGACGTACTCGCAGAAGTAGGCGGAGATGCCGGCCGCGGCACAGCCGTTCGGCGTGCGGGAGACGCGCAGCATCTCCTCGATCGGGATGGCGACGGCCTCGTCGTACTCGGCCTGGGAGATGTACTTCTGCTCCAGCATCCGCTTCAGGACGGTGTCCCGGCGGACCTTCGCGTTCTCCGGGTTGCGCACCGGGTCGTGCCGCGCCGGGGACTGGGTGATCCCGGCGAGCATGGCCGACTCGGCGACCGTGAGGTCCTTCGCGGACTTGGAGAAGTAGTACTTCGAGGCCGTCTCCACCCCGTACTGGGACGGGCCGAACTGCGCGATGTTGAGGTACCCCTCGAGGATGTCCTCCTTGCTGACCTTCTGCTCCAGGCCGATCGCCAGGCGCGCCTCCTCGAGCTTGCGGCCCAGGGTGGTCTCCGTGGCCGCGTCGATCGCCTCCTCGTCACCCGAGATGCGTCCGGCCTCGATGAGGACGTTCTTGACGTACTGCTGGGTCAGGGTGGAGGCGCCCTCGAGCGGACCGCCCGTGAGGTTGTTGACCAGGGCACGCAGCATGCCCTCGGGGTCGACGCCCCGGTGCTCGTAGAAGCGACGGTCCTCGATCGCGACGACGGCGTCGCGCACGTGCGGCGAGATCTCCTCGAGGGGCACCACGATGCGGTTGTCCGCGTAGATGCTCGCCAGCACGGAGCCGTCCGCCGCCAGGATCTGGCTGCTCTGCGACGGCTCGGGGATGGCGAGCTCGCTCGGCAGGTCGTCGAACAGCTCGGTCGTGGACTGGCTCACCGCGCCGGCGGCGCCGACCGCGGGCATGACCAGCCCCGCGGTGAGCACGCCGCCCAGCCCGGCCACCAGCAGGAAGGCGAGCAGCATGACGAGCAGCTGCTTCGGCTTGACGGCGCGGCCAGGCGCCGACGAGGGAGACGACATACGCCCAGGGTACGTGGACCCGCCGACGCCGGTCCCGCCAGGCGGCTCGCGCCACGCCGTGCCAGGAGGCGGCATCGCCACTTCGGGGGAGGCAAGGTCGCGGTTGTGTCACGGGCCTTCCGTGTGGTGTACATCACGGATACCGTCAGCCCGAGTCGAATTAGTCCGGCCGATCGGCCGGGGGCGGGGGGCGTGATGGTGAGGAGGTCCCGATGTTCGACAAGGATCAGACATGGGCGTCCCGCGCGGCCTGCGCCGGGACGGAGCCGGATGCGCTGTTCGTGCGCGGGGCGGCGCAGCGGCAGGCCCGGCAGCTGTGCTTCACCTGCCCGGTACGGATGGAGTGCCTCGCGGACGCGCTGTCCTCGAACGCGTCGTTCGGGGTCTGGGGCGGACTGACCGAGCGCGAGCGCCGTGCGCTGGTGCGCCGTTACCCCGAGGTCAGCGACTGGCCGGCGTGGCTGCGCAGGGAGGACGACGAGCTGATCACCGAGCTCCGGGCGCAGCGTGCCCCGCGGATCATCGCGCGCATGCGGGCGGCCCACAGCGCCTGACCGGCGCGCCGGCCGGGGGAGCGCCGGGCGCCCCTAGGATGGCGCCATGACCACTTGGGAGTACGCGACCATTCCGCTGCTGATCCACAACACGAAGGCGATCCTCGACCAGTGGGGCGAGGACGGCTGGGAGCTGGTCCAGGTGGTGCCCGGCCCGGCCGGCTCCAACAACCTGGTGGCGTACCTCAAGCGCCCCAAGGGCGAGAAGTGAGCGTCGCTGACCGTCTCGCCGAGCTCGGCCTGACGCTGCCCCCGGTGGCCGCCCCGGTGGCCGCCTACGTGCCCGCCGTGCGTCACGGCGACCTCGTCCACACCTCCGGCCAGCTGCCGATGGTCGACGGCGCGCTCGCGCTGACGGGCAAGGTGGGCGAGTCCGCCGGCTCGGTCACGCCCGAGCAGGCCAAGGACGCCGCCCGCACCTGCGCGCTCAACGCCCTCGCCGCCGTCGCGGCCGAGGTCGGGGGCCTCGACCAGGTGGTGCGCGTGGTCAAGGTGACCGGCTTCGTCGCCTCCGAGCCCTCCTTCACCGGCCAGCCCGGCGTCGTCAACGGCGCCTCCGAGCTCCTCGGCGAGATCTTCGGCGACGCCGGCCGGCACGCCCGCTCCGCCGTCGGCGTGGCCGCCCTGCCGCTGGACGCGCCGGTCGAGGTAGAGATCGTCGTCGCCGTCCGCTGACGTCCGGCACCCCGGCCCGCCCGGTACGACGACGGCGCCCCCTCCCGAGGGAGGGGGCGCCGTCGTCGTCGGGGGGTGCCGGGGCGGCTCGTCAGCGCGCGCGGCGGCGGAGCCGGTCGACGTCCAGCAGCAGCACGGCCCGGCCCTCGAGGCGGATCCAGCCCCGGGAGACGAACTCGGCAAGGGACTTGTTGACGGTCTCGCGCGAGGCACCCACGAGCTGCGCGAGCTCCTCCTGGGTGAGGTCGTGCGGGACGTGGATCCCCTCGTCGGTGGTCTGGCCGAAGCGGTCGGCGAGGTCGAGGAGGGCCTTGGCCACGCGTCCGGGCACGTCGGAGAACACCAGGTCGGCGAGGGACTCGTTGGTGCGGCGCAGACGCTGGGCGAGGGCCTTGAGCATGTGCCTGGACAGGCCCGGACGGGTCTCGACGAAGCTCATGAGGGCGTCGTGGTCCAGCGCGAGGAGACGCGTGGGCGCCACGGCCGTCGCCGTCGTCGAGCGCGGGCCCGGGTCGAAGAGGGTGAGCTCGCCGAGCAGCTCGCCGGGGCCGAGCACGGCGAGGAGGTTCTCACGGCCGTCGCTGGCGGTGTGGCCCAGCTTCACCTTGCCGTCGAGGAGGATGTACAGGCGGTCCCCGGGGTCGCCCTCGTTGAAGAGGATCTCGCCACGCCGGAGCGTCGTCTCGGACATCAGGGAGCGCAGCTCGGCCTGGTCCTGCTCGTCGAGCGCGTCGAAGAGTGGCACGGTGCCGATCACGTTCTGTTCCACAGTGGGTCCCATCTGCCGCCGGTCGTTGCTGACGCGGCCCGCTGACGAGCCACGACATCGGCCCCATCCTGCCACCACCTGTGAGCCCGGGCACGGGTGCGGCCGCGGCGCGCCGATCTACGCTGGGCCGCATGAGCCCTGCCACGCCCCGCGCCGCCGGCGCCCGACCGCCCCGGCCGCGCTCGAGGAAGGCCGCCCGGGAGCAGGCGCTCGCCGTCGACGAGCTCCTCGCGACCGCCTGGCCGGACGCCCGCTGCGAGCTCGACTTCACCACCCCGCTCGAGCTGCTCATGGCCACGGTGCTCTCCGCGCAGACCACCGACAAACGCGTCAACCAGGTCACCCCCACGCTCTTCGCGCGCTACCCCGACGCCGCCGCGTACGCCGCTGCCCGGCGGGAGGAGCTGGAGGAGATCCTGAAGCCGCTCGGGTTCTTCCGCGCGAAGGCGGCGTCCGTGCAGGGCATCGGCGCCGCCCTCGTGGCCGACCACGGCGGCGTGGTGCCGGCGAGCCTGGAGGAGCTCGTGAAGCTTCCCGGGGTGGGCCGCAAGACGGCGAACGTCGTGCTGGGCAACGCGTTCGGGATCCCCGGCATCACGGTGGACACGCACGTGGGCCGGCTCTCCCGGCGGCTCGGGTGGACGAAGGAGAAGGACCCGGTCAAGGTCGAGAGGGCGATCGCCGAGCTGCTGCCGCCGGAGGAGTGGACGATGGCGTGCCACCGCCTCATCTTCCACGGCCGGCGCGTGTGCCACTCCCGCCGCCCGGCCTGCGGCGCCTGCGTGCTGGCCGGGCTGTGTCCCTCCTACGGCGAGGGGGAGACCGACCCGGAGAAGGCGCGCGCGCTGGTCGCGGTCTGACCGGCGGACGCGTCAGAGGCCGGCGAGGAACTCCAGCAGCAGCGCGGTCACGCGCTCCGGCGCCTCCTCCGGGAGGAAGTGCCCGGCGCCCTCGACGACCTCCTGGCGCAACGGTCCGGTGACGTAGGAGGCGTCGTGGAGGAAGACGCGGGCCGGGAGCAGCGGGTCCTGGGCGCCGCGCACCGTCAGCGTCGGCACCCCGACCGGCCGGCTCACCTGCGCGAGGTAGCGCCGCCCGTCGGTGCGCGGCGTGGACCGGACGAGCCAGCGGAAGTGCTCCATCGTCGAGTGCGCCGCGAACGGCAGGCCCATCGCCTCGGTGTACAGGGCCGCCTCGGCGGTGGCGCCGTCGTTGCCCGGGGCCGACCACGCCCGGAGCAGCTTGGCGACGAGGCCGCCCTCGAGCAGCGCCCGCTCGGGGAACCAGGGGATCTGGAAGCGCAGCAGGGTGCCGAGGGCCCGTGCGGGCAGCGGGTTGCTGAGCCGGTGCAGCGGCACCGGGTGCGGGTTCGCCAGGGCCGCGACGGCGCGGGTGAGGTCCGGGGCGACGTGGGGCATCGCCCAGGCCACCGTGCCGCCGAAGCCGTGGCCGACGACGACGGCGCTCGCCGCGCCCAGGGAGCGGATCACCCCGGCCACGTCCCGGGCGAAGACGGCCGTCTCGTGCCGGTGGGGCGGCTTGTCCGAGCCGCCGAAGCCCCGCAGGTCCATCGCGGCGACGGCGTGCCCCGCCTCTGCCAGCGCCGGGATCTGGTGGCGCCAGGCCCACCAGAACTCGGGGAAGCCGTGCAGCAGCAGCACGACGGGGCGGTCCGGGCGGAACTCGCCCGCGGTCACGACGTGGAACTGGGCGCCGTTGGCGGGGACGTCGCGGTGCTGCCAGGGACCTGGGACCAGCACGCAGCTCGAGTCGGCGACCACGGTCGGCACGTTACCGGCTCCCCGCGTCCGGCCGGTCGCTCGCGCGCCCGGTCACAGCACGGCCAGCAGGGCCATGTACGTGCCGGTGCCGCCGAGGATGCTCAGCATGGCGTTGCGCCGCCACAGGTGGAGCGCGGCCGTGACCCCGACACCGGCGAGCTCGGGCAGGCCGTGCGGGGCGGTGGTGAGGTCGACCGTCGAGAGGGTGTAGACGACAAGGATCGCCATGACGCCCAGCGGCATGGTCCGCGCGAGGTGGTCGACGACGGCGGAGCCGCGGACCCGGCGCAGCGCGACGAACGGTGCCAGGCGCAGCGCGTACGTGACGGCGGAGATCACCAGCAGGGTGAGGAGGATCTGGCCGGCGCTAGGCATGGCGGCCCTCCGCGTCGCCGGCCCCCGCGGTCCCGGCCCCCGCGGTCCCGGCCGCCCCCGGGCGTGCCCGCTGCCGGAGCAGGCGGGCGAGAAGCACGACGACGAACGCCGTCAGCGCGAGCACCAGCATGCCGCCCGGTGCGACGGCGAGGGCGAGCCCGGCGCAGGCGAGTGCGATGAGCAGGGTCGGCAGGTCGGGGGCCGCGCGGTACGCGTCGATCGTGAGAACCACGAACAGCGCCGTCAGCGCGAACCCGAGGCCCTCGGCGTCGAGGCCGAGGCCCGCGCCGAGCAGGGCTCCCACGGTGGAGCCGGTGAGCCAGTACAGGTGGCAGAAGATCTCCGTGGCGAGCACCCGCGTGCCGGTCAGGCTCTGCGGGGGCCGCGTGGCGAGCAGCGCGTAGGCCTCGTCGGTGAGGGCGTGGACGCCGTAGAGGCGCCCGACGCCGGAGCGGATCTTCCGCAGCGGAAAGCTCAGGCCGTAGAAGACGTGGCGGAAGTTCACGAAGAACGTGGTGGCGGCCACCTGGGCCAGGCCGACCCCGCCGGTGACGAGCCCGATGGCGAGGAACTCCATCGAGCCCGCGTAGATGAGCACCGAGAACACCGGCGCCCACCACCAGTCGAGCCCGCTGGTGGCGAGCAGCACGCCGAACGCCGTCCCCAGGGGCAGGTAGCCCATGCCGACGCCGAGCGTGTCCCGGGCCGCGAGGGCCACCTGGTGCCGCCGGTAGGCGCCGCGCCCCCGCACCGGTGCTCCGGCGTCGTGCCCGGTGCCGGAGCGGCCGCCGTCGCCCCCGGCGGCGGGGACGGCTCGGGCGGACATGGGGCCAGGTTAGGTCGCGGCGCCCGGCGGGCCGGTTCGTGCCCATGCCTCGGGAGGCGGGGAGGCCGCCACGTGGAACGACCGCCGGCCGGTGACCCTAGCGCTGCATGCCGCGGCTGATCTGGTCCATCACGGAGGAGTCCGCCAGCGTGGTGACGTCGCCGGCCTGGCGGCCCTCGGCGATGTCCTTGAGCAGACGGCGCATGATCTTGCCCGAGCGGGTCTTGGGCAGCTCGGCGACCACGAGGATCGAGCGCGGCTTGGCGATCGGGCCGATCTCCTTGGCGACGTGGTTGCGCAGCTCGGCGACGACGTCGGCCCCCTCGCCGGTCTCGTCCGCGCGCTCGACGGCGTCCGAGCGCAGGATGACGAAGGCGACGACGGCCTGCCCCGTGGTGTCGTCCTTGGCGCCGACCACCGCCGCCTCGGCGACGATCGGGTGGGACACGAGCGCGGACTCGATCTCCGTCGTCGAGAGGCGGTGCCCGGAGACGTTCATGACGTCGTCGACCCGGCCGAGGAGCCAGATGTCGCCGTCCTCGTCCTTCTTGGCGCCGTCGCCGGCGAAGTACATGCCCTCGAAGCGCGACCAGTAGGTGTCCTGGAAGCGCTGGGGGTCGCCCCAGATGCCGCGCAGCATCGACGGCCACGGCTCGGTCAGGACGAGGTAGCCGCCGCCCCCGTTCGGGACCGGCTCCGCCGCCTCGTTGAGGACGTCGGCGGCGATGCCGGGCAGCGGGGTCTGCGCCGAGCCGGGCTTGGCGGCGGTGACGCCCGGGAGCGGGGAGATCATGATGGCGCCCGTCTCGGTCTGCCACCAGGTGTCGACCACCGGCGTCTTCCCGGCGCCGATCGTCTCGCGGTACCACATCCACGCCTCGGGGTTGATGGGCTCGCCCACGGAGCCGAGCACGCGCAGCGAGGACAGGTCGTGACGCTCGGGGTACTCCTTGCCCCACTTCATGCAGGTCCGGATCGCCGTGGGCGCCGTGTAGAGGATCGAGACCTTGTACTTCTCGACGATCTCCCACCACCGGTCCTTGTCCGGGGTGTCGGGCGTGCCCTCGTAGATGACCTGGCTGGCGCCGTTGACGAGCGGGCCGTACGTGACGTAGCTGTGGCCCGTGACCCAGCCGATGTCCGCGGTGCACCAGTACACGTCGGTCTCCGGCTTGAGGTCGAAGACGTACCTGTGGGTGAACGCGCACTGGGCGAGGTACCCGCCGGTGGTGTGCAGGATGCCCTTCGGCTTCCCGGTGGTGCCGGAGGTGTAAAGGATGAACAGGGGGTGTTCGGCCTCCACCGCCACCGGGGTGTGCTCGGGCGAGGCGGCCGCGAGGGCGTCGGCCCACCGGACGTCCCGGCCCTCCGTCCAGGGGACGTCCTGGCCGGTGCGCTCGACGACGAGCACGTGCTTCACCGGCGTGCCCTTCTCCAGGGCCTCGTCCACCGCGGGCTTGAGGGCGCTGGGCTTGCCGCGCCGGTAGCCGCCGTCCGCGGTGATGACCACGCGGGCGTCGGCGTCGTTGATGCGGCTGTGGAGGGCCTCCGCGGAGAAGCCGCCGAAGACCACGGAGTGCGGCGCCCCGATGCGTGCGCAGGCGAGCATCGCGACGACGGCCTCGGGGATCATCGGCAGGTAGATCGCGACACGGTCACCGGTCCGAACGCCGAGCTCGCTCAGGGCGTTGGCGGCCCGGGACGTCTGCTCCTTCAGGTCGGCGTAGGTGAGCGTGCGGGTGTCGCCGGGCTCACCCTCGAAGTGGATCGCGACGCGGTCGCCCCGGCCCTCCTCCACGTGCCGGTCGACGGCGTTGTACGCGGCGTTGAGCTCGCCGTCGGCGAACCACCGGGCCACCGGGGCGCCCGAGAAGTCCAGCGTCTCCGTGAAGTCCTTGGACCAGGTCAGCAGCTCGCGCGCCTGCTCCGCCCAGAAGCCGACCCGGTCGGCGGCCGCCCGCTCGTACATCTCCGGCGTGGCGTTGGCCTGGGCCGCGAACTCGGGGCTCGGTGGGAACGCCCGCGTCTCGTGGAGGAGGTTCTCCAGGTCGGCCTCGGGGGCCTGGGGCGTGGTGGTGGCGTCGTGCTGGGACATCTACGTCCTCCCTGGGGAAGCATGGCGGCGGCGTGTGCCGCGCATCACAGAACCTGTCGCATGCAACATAGCGAACTCGTCCGTGCTCCAGACAGCCCCGCCACCGGCGGGCCCGGCCTACCGCCCGTCGCCGCGGCGCGCGGAGCGGCCGGTGCGCACTGCGTAGGCCTCGCGGGCGCGCTCGTCCGCGCGGCCGAGCCGGCGGGCGCCGTGGGAGACGACGCCGAGGGAGAGCAGGCCCAGCCCGTACAGCGCGAGCCAGCCGCTGGGGCCGTCCGCGAGCAGGTGGTGCGCGGTGTTGCGGCCGAGCGCGTTGAGGTCCTCCAGCCAGGTCACCGCCGGCCCGACGACCTCGGCGGTCTGGGAGGGCAGGATCACGAAGGCGAGGCCGGCGAGGAGCACCAGGGTGCCGATCACCTGGGCCCCGAGGGAGGACCAGCGGGCCGCCAGGAGCACGGCGGCGGTGACGACGAGCCCGGCGAGGAGCTCGAGGAGGGCGGCCGGGGCCACCTCTCCCCGCGCCCACGGGCTGTCGTCGCCGAGCGTGAGGCGAGCTCCGGCGTCGGCCACGAGGTACCAGGCCACCGGGGTCAGGACGAGCGTGAGGAGGAGGCTCCACCAGTGCGCGCCCGCACGGGAGCGCGGGGCCGCCTGCGTGGCGCCGTCGAGCACGCCCGCGGACGCCTCCCGCTCACGCCAGCGGTCCCGCAGCGCGGCCTCCTCGGGCGTACGGGCGGACCGGCCGCCGGTGGTGGGCGCGTCCCGCGAGGCGTCGCCCCCGCCCGTCGTCACGTGCGGCCCGGGCTGCGGGCCCGCGTCACTCGCGTCGCCGTGCAGGCCCAGGAACCCCTGCCGCCGGGTCGCGGTGGTCTCCAGGTCCGAGGTGTCGTCCCACTCGCGGGGCCGCCTCGGGGCGCTGCCGGTGCTGCCGGTGCGGGCGCCGGCGGGCTCGCCGGCGTCGGAGGTGCCGCCGGTGGGGGAGAGGTCCGGCGTCGGCTCGTCCCGGCGGGGCGTCCGGTCGTCGTCGGGGCTGGGCGTGGTCACGAGAGCCTCCTTGGGTCGATCGCGGTCACGCTAACGGACACCGCCGACGACGCCCGCGGGGCGCGCCGCCGAGCTCAGGCCTCGGCCGAGGTGAGCGCGAGGTCGGCGCGCTCGTACCGCCGGCCCGACCGGCGGGCGAAGTGGGCGGCGCCGCCGCAGACCACGAGGATCCCCCCGAGCAGGAGCCACGTCCCGGAGACGAGGAGCTGGAACCCGCCGGGCAGCGCGCTGAGGGCGCTGAGCAGCGGCTCGAGCCCGTCGAGCCCCTGCGCGAACAGCACCGCCACCACGCCCACGGCGACGAGCAGCCAGCCCGCCAGCTGAGGACCCAGGGAGGAGAGCCCGGCGAGCAGGACGACGACGGCGAGCAGCACCGTCCCCGCCAGGAGGCTCGGCTCCTGCCACGGCTGGCGGGTCAGGGTCGTGCCGAAGACGAGGGCCGCCGTCATGCCGCGTCCCAGCAGCACCGCGACCGGCGGAAGCAGGACGAGCGAGAAGAAGACGCTGAGGGCGTGGCCCCACATCCGCGAGCGGGGAGCCGCCGGCGTCTCCGCCCCGGCGCCGCGTACGAGGGCCGCCTCCTCGCGCTCCTGCCGGCGCCCGGCGCGGCGCGCGAGGTGGCAGGCCGCGCCGCCGGCGGCGAGCGCGGCCCCGGCGGCGAGCACCAGTCCCGAGGTGAGCGGCCGCAGCAGCGGGTCCGTCAGGGGGGCGGTCGAGGCGCCGAGGACGGGACGGAGCAGCGGCATGCCGACCAGGCCGGGAAGCACGCCCCAGAGGAGCCCGCCGACCACCAGGGCGAGGCTGGAGGCCCGCGCCGCCACCATGCCCAGGACGGCGAGCAGCAGCAGCCCGAGCACCAGCGGTGCGGCGCCCACGACGTCGGAGGATCCCTCGAGCGGCAGGAGCATGTCGATGCCGAGCAGGGCGAGGTAGAGGGCGGCCGGGGTGACGACCAGTCCCACCACCACGGCGAGGACGTGGCCCCGCATCCGCGAGCGGGGAGGCGCGGGGGGCCCGGGAAGGCCTCGCAGAAGCTCCTCCGGTCCCTCGGGCGGCTGGCTGTGCTGGCTGCTCACGCGGTCCTCCAATCCTGGGAAGCGTACGCGCCCGTGGCCGTCCGGGCGCCGCGGCCGCCTAGCCTGGCCGGATGAGCTCCGACGTCGTCGACGCCCTCGACGCCCTGGCCCGGCTGCCCGGTGTGGCAGAGGCCGCGGACCGGGCCCGCGAGGCCGCCACCGAGCTGCGCTGGCACGAGGGCCTGCGCCGGCGGTGGCGGGAGGCGCGGGCGGAGACGGCGGTCCGCTCCGCCGTCGCGACCGTCGCCCTGGAGGGTGTGCGCGCCGACGCCGGGTGGTTGCGCGAGCGGGTGGCCTCGGGTGCCGTCGCACCGGCCGGGCTGCCCGCCGGGGAGGCGTTGGTGCTGGCGGCGTGGCGCGCACAGGTGCACGTCGGCGAGCTGCTCGGCGACCTGGGTGGCCGTGACCGGCCGCCCGCGGCGCCCGCCGGTGAGCTCGTCGCCGGGCTGCACCGTGACCTGACGGCGCACCTCGTCGCCGCCGGGGCGCTGCCCGCAGCGGCGGTCGGGCGCCCGCGGACCGACGACCAGCCCCGCGAGGGCGGGCCGCTCGACCCGCCGGTGACCCTCCGCGGCGACGGAGATCCTGCCCCGGCGCCGGTGGGCACGGAGCTACGGGCGCGGTTCGCGGCGGTGCTCGCGGTGCTCGCCGCGGACGAGGCGCCCGCGCTGGTGCGCGTCGGCGTGGTGCACGGGGAGCTGGCCACGCTTCGTCCGTTCGCCACCGGCAACGGCCTGCTCGCCCGGGCGGTGGCCCGCCTCGTCGCGGTACGCAGCGGCCTCGAGCCCACGGGGGTCGCGGTGCTGGACGCCCACGCGGCGATGCGTCCGGCCGCCTACCGGGAGGCGCTCGCCGGCTACGCCTCCGGCACCCCGGCCGGCGTCGCGCACTGGCTGCGCTACCAGGCCGACGCCGTGGTCGCCGGGGCCGCGGAGGGCGCCGCGGTGGCGACGGCGGTGCGCGCCGGGCGGACCGCGCCCGCCTGACGGCCGGCCCCGTCAGGCCGGACGGCCCGGGCGACCGCGGCTCCGCCGTCGGGACCGGTGGATCAGCCACCACCCCGCCAGGCCGGCGGCCGCGCACAGCGCGAGGAGGCCCGCCGAGAGCTGCCGCCGCGGCAGGAGCGGCACCGGCCGGGCGAAGCGCCGCACCTCCCAGCCGCGCCGGCGGGCGAGGCGGTGCAGCGCGCGGTCAGGGTTGACGGCCACCGGGTGCCCCACCGCCTCGAGCATGGGCAGGTCCGTCACCGAGTCGGTGTACGCCCAGCACCGGGCGAGGTCGTAGCCGTGCGTCTCGGCGAGATCACGCAGGGCGGCCGCCTTGGCCGGGCCGTACGCGTAGTACTCGATGGCTCCCGTGTACCGGCCGTCCACCACCGCCATCCGTGACGCCACCACGTGGTCCGCGCCGACGAGGCGGGCGATCGGGGCGACGACGTCGTCGCTGGAGGCCGAGACGATCACCACGTCCGCGCCCTCGGCGTGGTGGCGGGTGATCAGCTCGATCGCCTCGAGGTAGACGTGGGGCTCGACGAACGTCGTGATCGCCTTCTCGACCACCTCCTGCAGCCGCGTGACCTCCCAGCCGTCGACCATGCGGGAGAGCTGCTCGCGGACCCGCTCGCTGCGGCGGTGGTCCGCCGCGACGAGGACGTAGGCCAGCTGCGCCGAGGCGGAGCGGGCGAGGTCGGCGCGGGTGAGCAGGCCGGCCGCCAGGAGGGGCCGCGCGAGCGCGAGCGAGGAGGGGGTGGCCAGGACCGTCTTGTCCAGGTCGAAGAAGGCGGCGGTGCGGGTCATCGGCGCCGCGGCCGACGGGGCGGGGACTCCATGCGTCACACTCTGGCACCCGGAGGCGCGCGCGTCTGCCGGGCGCGGGCTTCTGCCTGGTGGACGCGTCCACACCCGCGCGGCCGCCTCGCTCTGTCCACAGCGCGACGGCGCGCTCGGCGGCCGGCGGGACATGCTCGGGACCCGACCGCCGAGGAGGTCCCATGACGACGACCCTGACCGAGAGCGCCGTGGCGCTGCGCAGCGACGACGCTGCCCTGGCCGAGCGTGTCAGGCGCCTGACGGACCTGGCCGGGGTGGGGCTGACAGTGGTCCCCGCCGACCGGGTGCTGCCCGACGCCGCGGTGGTGCTCGACGCGGCCGGGCCCGGCGGCGCGCTGACGGTGCGGGTGGACCCCGCGCGGACGGCGGCGGCGGAGGCCCCGCCGCCCGCCGCCGTCGTCCTGCCGGGCGAGGAGGCGGCGCTGCTCGACGTCCTCGTCACGGCCGCCACGCCGCAGCGGGCACGCACCGTCGGGGTGGTGGGCGCCCACGGCGGTGCGGGCGCCTCGGTGCTCGCCGCCGTCCTCGCCCGCGCCTGCGTGGCCACCGGGGCCGCCACGGCGCTGGTGGACCTGGACCCGGCCGGCGGCGGGCTCGACGTGCTGCTCGGGCTGGAGTTCGACCCCGGGCGGCGCTGGGCCGACGTGCGGGAGGAGCGCGGGGCGCTGCTGCCCGAACGCCTCGCGCTGGCGCTGCCCACGTGGCACCTCGTGCGCGTGCTCTCCGGCGACCGGCGGGGTGGCGCGGCGGCCGACGACCTCGCGGTGCGCTCGGCGGTGCGCGCCCTCGGGCAGGGTCACGACGTCGTCGTCCTCGACCTGCCACGCCAGGTCCTCGCGCCCGGGACCGCGCAGGAGGCGTGGCTCGGCCGGTGCAGCGACGTCGTCCTGGTCAGCGGGGGCGGGGTCCGGGCGGGCGCGGCCGCGATCGCCGCCGCCCCGCTGGCGCGCGCGGGCTGCGCGATGCACCTCGTGGTGCGGGCCCCGGCCGCGGAGGCCGCCGAGGTCGCGGAGGCGGCCGGGCTCCCCCTGGCCGCGGTGCTGCGCGAGGAGCGGAACCTGGGGGCCGACGTCGAGCGGGGGGCGCGGCCGGGCGACCGCCGGCGCGGGGCCCTCATGTCGACCGCCCGCGGGCTGGTGACCCGGCTGGAGCTGGCGCCGTGAGCACCCCCGTGGCGCAGGTGCGCGAGGCGCTGGTGCGGGGGGTGCCGCTCGCCGGCGCGCTCGGTGCGGCCGACACCGGCGTCGGCGCGGACGGGCTGCTGCGGCTGGACACCGAGGTGCGCGCGCACGTGCGCGGCGCCGGGCCCCTCCAGCGGTTCCTCGAGGATCCGGCGGTGACCGACGTCCTGGTCAACGGCGGGGACGGGGTGTGGGTCGACCGCGGTGGCGGGCTGGAACGGGTCGAGGCCGGCGACGATCTCACCGACCCTCAGGCCGTCCGGGCGCTGGCCACCCGCCTGGCCGCCGCCTGCGGCCAGCGCCTCGACGACGCCAGCCCGGTCGTGGACGGCACCCTGCCCGACGGCACCCGCCTGCACGCGGTGCTGCCCCCGCTCTCGGCCACCGGGACGCTCATCTCGCTGCGCACCCACCGCACCCGGGTGCTCACCCTCGCCGAGCTGGTGGCCGGAGGGACCGTGCCGGACGAGCTCGCGCCGCTGCTGCGGGCGCTGGTGGACGCCCGCGCCAACGTGCTGGTCTCCGGGGCGACGGGGTCCGGCAAGACGACGCTGCTGGCGGCGATGCTCTCGCTCGTCGGCCACGGCGAGCGGATCGTCTGCATCGAGGAGTCCGCGGAGCTGCGCCCGGACCACCCGCACGTCATCCACCTGCAGGTGCGGCGGGCGAACGTCCAGCACGTCGGCGAGGTGCCGCTGGCCGAGCTTGTCCGTGCCGCGATGCGCATGCGCCCCGACCGCATCGTCCTGGGCGAGTGCCGCGGCGCCGAGGTGCGCGACGTCCTCGGGGCCCTGAACACCGGGCACGACGGCGGCTGGGCGACCGTGCACGCGAACACCGCCGTGGACGTGCCCGCCCGGCTCGTCGCGCTCGGCGCCCTGGCGGGCATGACGGGCGCGACGATGACCGCCCAGGCGGTCAGCGCGCTGGATGCGGTGCTCCACCTGCGCCGGGACGACGACGGAGCGCGCCGCCTGGTCGAAGTGGGCGTGCTCGAGCGGGCCGGCGACGAGCTGGTCTGCCGGCCCGCGCTCACGGTGGGTACGGGCGGCGTCGTCTCACGGGGCGGGGCATGGCCCCGGCTCGCCGCCAGGCTGGGCCTGGCCCGGCAGACCGACGGCGGGGCGCAGCTGGGCGGCGGGCGCGGCCGGCACGCCGCGGGCCCGTGACGGAGGTCGTGACCGTCGCGGTGCTGGTGGCTTCGGCGGTCCTGCTGCTCGTCCGGCCGGGCAGGCACCCCGCCCCCCGCTCCCAGCGCCGACGCAAGAGGCTGCGGCCCCGCGCCCGTCGGCGTCCCGGCACGCGGGAGATCGACCTCGGGGTCCTGGTCACGGAGGTCGCCACGCGTTTGAAGGCCGGGGCCGACGTCGACGCCGCCTGGGACGAGACGTTCGCGCGGGCGGGCCTGACCGGGCGGACGGCGGCGCGGGAGGACGGCGTGCCCGGCCAGCTGCTGGAGCTGGCGGCCCGGCACGCCGCGCACGACCGGTTGCCGCGCCCGGTGCGCCGCCTGGTGCGTCACCCGCCTGGCATCGGTTCGACGACCGCGGGCGCCCTGCCGGGCGCGATCGCCGCCTGCCGGCTCACGCATGAGCTCGGGGCGCCGCTCGCCGAGGTCCTGGTGCGCTGCGCGGACGGCCTGACCGAGGCCGGGCACGCGCGTGCGGCACGCGCGGTGGCGCTGGCCGGGCCCCGGGCCACCGCCCGGCTGCTCGGCTGGCTCCCGGTGCTCGGGCTGGTGCTCGGCGCGGGCATCGGCGCCGACCCGGTGGGGGTGCTGCTGGGCGGCGGGCTCGGCAGCGCCTGCCTGCTGGCGGGCGTCGTGCTCATGGTGGCCGGCCGCCGGTGGGTGGTCGCGCTGGAGCGGGCCGCCGGTGCGGCGGGCACCGGCGGGGACGGGCGGGCGGCGCGGTGACCACCCTGACGTTCCTGCTGATCGGGGTCGTCGCCGCGCTGCCGTGGACCCTGACCGGGCGCACCCGCACGCGACGGCCGACCGGACCCGGCGCCGGCCCGGTGCCGGAGCGGCTCGGCGAGATCGACGTGGCTGTGCTGCTCGATCTCGCGGACGCCGCCCTCGGCGCCGGAGCCTCGGTTCCCGGCACGCTGCTGGCTCTGGGACGTGCCGTCGCCGGCCACGCGCCGGAGGCCGGCGACGACGGCGGGAGCGGCCCGGCGCTGCGGCGCGCCGGCCGGGCCCTGCTCCTCGGGGCGCCCTGGGCGGAGGCGTGGGACGGGGCTCCGGACGGGCTCGGCCCGCTCGCGGACGCCCTCGAGCCAGCCTGGGTCGACGGTGCCGCCCCCGGCCCTCTGCTGCGTCAGGCGGCCGGGTCGGTGCGCGCCACCCGGCACCGTGAGGCCCAGGAGGCCGCGGCGCGCCTCGGGGTGCGCCTCGTCCTGCCGCTCGGGCTGTGCTTCCTGCCGGCCTTCGTGCTGCTCGGGCTCGTGCCGGTGGTCCTTGCCGCCGGCGGCGCAGTCCTCGGTGGCTGAGCCTCCACACGGGCCGCCGGTGCCCGGTCCTCCACAGCGGGGCGGCGGCCGTCGGGCCCGGGCGGCGGTATCCGCGCAGGCTCGGTCCCGACGGACGGCAGTCGGCCGGTCCGCGCGAAGGCGCCCGACGGGCGTGGGGAGGAGAGCACGATGAGCGTTCGACGTCGCTGGGGGAGGGTCCGGGTCGCGCTGACCCGGCGGGTGCACGCGCTGCGGTGCGGCGGGGAGGCCGGCATGGCCACCGCCGAGTACGCGATCGGGACGGTGGCGGCCGCCTCGTTGGCCAGCGTCCTGCTGTGGGTCCTGAAGAGCGACTGGGTCCGGGAGCTCGTGTCGGACCTGATCCGCAAGGCGCTCGGGCTGGGATGAGACGACACCCACGTCCGTCGGTGGGCCGGGCCGCGCGGTCCGGCCCGCCGGCGGGCGGCCGGGAGCGAGGCGGGGTGACCGCCGAGCTCGCCCTCGTGCTGCCCGGGGTCGTGCTGCTGCTCGTCGCGCTGCTGACCGCGGCCAGCGCCGCGCTCACGCAGGTCCGGGTGGCCGACGCCGCACGGGCCGGGGCCCGTGCCGCGGCGCTGGGGGAGTCCCACGGCGAGGTCGCGGGCGTCGCGCGGGAGCTCGCCGGCGACGATGCCGCGGTGCTGGTGTCCGAGGCGGGCGGGTACGTGGTCGTGGAGGTCTCCCGCGACCTTGCCGGCCCTCTCCGGGGGGCCGGTCTGACGGCCCGGTCCAGCGCCCGGGCGCTGCCGGAGCCGGGGGAGTGAGGGCGGTGCGGCGGTGGGTGCGGTCTCGCGCGGGCGGCCTGGACCGGGGCTCCGGCTCCGTGCTCGGCCTCGCCCTCGTGGCGGTCCTGGTGGTGCTGACCCTGGCCGTCGTGGGCGTGGCCCGGGCCGTCCACGCGCGCGGGACGGCCCAGGCCGCGGCGGACCTCGGTGCGCTCGCCGCTGCGACCGCGCTCCACGACCTCACGGGGCCCGCCGGGGATCCGTGCGCCGTCGCCGGCCGGGTGGTCGCCGCCAACGGCGCCGAGCTCACCTCCTGCCGGAGCCGAGGAGGGGAGGTGGTGGTCTCGACCCGCGTGGCGCTCGCGGACGGCACGGGCCTCGCGGCGCGGGCGAGCGCGCGTGCCGGCCCGGCCGCCTGACCGGCCGCCTCGGCCCGGGCTAGTCAGCCGGCCGGGGCGCAGCGCAGCAGCAGGGACAGCAGGCGCACCGCGCCGGCCTTGTCCAGCGGGGAGTTGCCGTTGCCGCACTTGGGCGACTGCACGCAGGCCGGGCACCCGTCGGCGCAGCCGCAGGAGCGGATCGCGTCGCGGGTGGCGCGGATCCACTCGACGGCGGCGCGGTACCCGCGCTCGGCGAAGCCGGCCCCACCCGGGTAGCCGTCGTGGACGAAGACGGTGGGCTGCCCGGTCTGGGGGTGCACCGCCGTCGACAGGCCGCCGATGTCCCACCGGTCGCACGTGGCCAGCAGGGGCAGCAGACCGATCGACGCGTGCTCGGCGGCGTGCAGCGCACCGGGCAGGGAGTCCTTCCCCACGCCGGCCGCCTCGCACGCCTCGGCGGAGAGCGTCCACCACACGGCGGTCGTCGGCAGGACCCGCTCGGGCATGTCCAGGGGGTAGGAGCCGATGATGTCCATGCCGGGCAGACGCCGCTTGTCGTAGCCGGTGACCTGGCTGGTGACCTCGACGTCGCCGAAGGACCATGCGGCCTCGGTGCCGTCGGCGGCCCGCCACAGCTGCCGGTCCCGGACCGACAGCACGCGTACCGAGGAGGAGGACCGCGCCTTGGTGCGGTGCCCCAGCTCCGTCTCGGCGTGCACCAGCGCCACGTCGTCCTCCAGCGCGTCGACGACGAACGTGCGCCCCTGGTGCAGGTAGACAGCCCCGGGGTGCACCGTGGCGTCCGCGCGGGCCCCGTCGACCGTGCCGAGCACGGTGCCCGTCCCCGACTCCACCACCTGGACGGGCCGGTCGCCGCCGCCCCGCAGGTCCGTGAGGTCCTGCGGACGCTCCGGCCGGGAGAAGTTCCAGAACCAGCCGGTCGGCCGGCGGCGCAGCAGCCCCCGCCGGACCAGCTCGTCGAGCAGCGCGGGGTCCGGCAGGCCGAAGAGCGGCAGGTCGCTCTCCGTCAGCTGCAGCTCCGCCGCGGCGGCGCACAGGTGGGGGGCGAGCACGTAGGGGTTGGCCGGGTCGAACGTCGTCGCCTCCACGCCGGCGCCGAAGATCGCCTCCGGGTGGTGCACCACGAACCCGTCCAGGGGGTCCTCGCTGGCCACCAGCACCGCGACCCCCTCGGCCCCGGCCCGCCCGGCCCGCCCCGCCTGCTGCCACATCGAGACTCGGGTGCCGGGCCAGCCCGCGATGACGACGGCGTCCAGCCCCGCGACGTCGACGCCGAGCTCGAGGGCGTTGGTCGTCGCGAGCGCGAGCAGCTCCCCGGACCGCAGCGCCCGCTCGAGCTCGCGGCGCTCCTCGGGCAGGTACCCGCCCCGGTACGCCGCCACGCGGGCGGCGAGCTCGCCGTCGATCTCGCGCAGGTGCCGGCGGGCCTGCTCGGCGATCACCTCGGCGCCGTAGCGGGAGCGCACGAACACCAGCGTGCGGGCGCCGCTGACGACCAGGTCCGCCAGGAGGTCCGCCGCCTCCGCCGTGGCGCTGCGACGCGGCCCGGACTCGAAGGCCTCGTCGTCCGCGCCGCTGGCGCCGAGCTCGACGCCCTCCCCGGGCCAGGATGCCGCCCACCCGGGGGACAGCGCGGGCTGCCACAGCGCGACGGTGCGCCGGCCCGCCGGTGCGGCGTCCTCCGTCACGGCCACGACGTCGGACTCGGGGACGCCGACGAGCCGGGCCGCGGTGAGCGCCGGCTCCGCGGTCGTTGCGGACGCCGCGAGGACGGTCGGGCTGGCGCCGTAGTGCGCCGCGAGGCGCAGCAGGCGGCGGAGCACGAGCGCCACGTGCGCGCCGAGCACGCCCCGGTAGGCGTGGCACTCGTCGACGACGACGTAGCGCAGGCCCTTGAGCAGCCGCTGCCACCGCCGGTGCCCCGGCAGCATCGAGAAGTGCAGGAAGTCGGGGTTGGAGAGCACCACGTCGGCGTGGTCGCGGGCCCAGTCGCGCTCCTCCAGCGGGGTGTCGCCGTCGCAGGTGGTCACGCGCACCCCGCGCAGCCCCGCGGCGTCGAGGAGGCGGTGCAGCCCGGAGAGCTGGTCCGCCGCCAGCGCCTTGGTGGGGGAGAGGTACAGGGTGGTGGGGCGTCGGCCGTACGCGGCGATGCTGCCGGCGTCGGGGCGGGCCGCCTGGGCGGCGTCGGCGCGGACCGCCGAGATCGCGGGGAGCCAGGCCGCGAGGGACTTCCCGGACCCGGTACCCGTCGCGATCACCGTGTGGCGGCCCGCCCAGGCCGCCTCGGCCGCCTGGACCTGGTGCTGCCACGGCCGCTCCACGCCGAGCCGCCGGTAGCCGGCGACCAGGTCCGGGTCCGCCCACGCGGGCCAGTCCGCCGTCCGGCCCGGGCGCGCCGGCAGCTGCTCTAGGTGGACGAGGCGGCCGTCGCGCGCACCGGTGGCGCGCAGCAGCTCGACGAGGTCCGGGCGGGGCACCTGCCCAGTGTGCGCCATGGCGCAGACACCGACAGCCGGCGACCGGCGCTCGTGGCAGGTCGTTGCCACGGGCAGTTCTGGCCAGCGTCTTCCTCTGGACGAACCTCGCGGCGGTGGGACGATTCGCGGACAGGGGGGTGGGGCGCCATGGCACTTCGGGTGGGTGAGCGGGCTGTCGGGACGGCGTGGGTCGTCAGTGCGGCCGGAGAGCTCGACGGCGCCACCGCCGGCCGTCTGCGGGCCGCCGTCGACCGGGCGCTCGACGCGCTCCCGGCCGCCGTCGTCGTGGACCTCACGGCGGTGACCTTCATCGACTCCGCCGGCGTCCGGGCAGTGCTGGACCGCCGATCGGTGATCAGGGCACTCGACTCGCGCCTGCACGTGGTGGCGGGTGCGGAGCAGGTGCGGGCCGTCCTCGAGCTGTCCGGGCTCCTGGAGGGGCAGCCGCTGCACCGCGAGCTTTCCGAGGTCCTCGGGGCGGATCCGGCGGGGCTGGCGGCCGCCGGCTGAGGCCGGCGCCCCCATCGGACACGCGCGGACGGCAACACGGAATGTGCCGAACCGGGCCGCGGCCCGGGTAGGCTCGCCGGGAAAACAGCCACCGCGACGGCGTCGTCGCAGGTGGGACGCACTGCCGAGGAGGGCGGATGCTTGAACTGGGGGCCACGAGCCTGACCATCGTCGGGATCATCGCGGGGATCGCGATCGTCTCGCTCGTCATCGCGGTGGCGCTGCGCCGTCAGGTGCTCGCCGCCGACGCGGGCACACCACGGATGCGGGAGATCGCCGGCGCGATCGAGGAAGGGGCTCAGGCCTATCTGAGGCGCCAGTTCCGCACCCTCGGCATCTTCGCGGTGGTCGTCTTCGGCCTCCTTTTCCTGCTGCCCGCCGAGCCCGAGATCAAGATCGGCCGCGCGATCGCGTTCCTGTTCGGTGCGGGGTTCTCCGCCTCCATCGGGTATCTCGGCATGTCGCTCGCGGTGAAGGCGAACGTGCGCGTCGCCTCCTCGGCCACCCGCCCCGGCGGACGCACGGAGGGCGCGCGCATCGCGTTCCGCACCGGCGGCGTCGTCGGGATGAGCGTCGTCGGTCTCGGCCTGCTGGGTGCGGCCGGCGTGGTGATCTTCTACCGCGGGGACGCCCCGGCCGTGCTCGAGGGCTTCGGTTTCGGTGCCGCCCTGCTGGCGATGTTCATGCGCGTCGGCGGCGGCATCTTCACCAAGGCGGCCGACGTCGGGGCGGACCTGGTCGGCAAGGTCGAGCAGGGCATCCCCGAGGACGACCCGCGCAACGCCGCCACCATCGCGGACAACGTCGGCGACAACGTCGGCGACTGCGCGGGCATGGCCGCCGACCTCTTCGAGTCCTACGCCGTGATGCTCGTGGCCTCCCTGATCCTGGGCAAGGCCGCCATGGGCGAGCAGGGCCTGATCCTGCCGCTCATCGTCACGGCCGTCGGCGCCCTGGTCGCGCTGCTCGGCGTCGTCATCACCCGCGTGCGCGGCGAGGAGTCCGGGCTGACCGCGATCTACCGCGGCTTCTACGTCTCCGCGGTGGTCGGCGTCCTGCTCGCCGCCGTCGCCGCGTTCGTCTACCTCCCCTCCTCCTTCGCCGCGATCGAGGGCGTGAGCGAGGACCTCGCCGACCACACCGGCGACCCGCGCCTGATGGTCACCGCGGCCGTCGTCGTGGGCGTCGTCCTGGCGGGCGTCATCCTCTGGCTGACCGGCTACTTCACCGGCACCACCTCGCGCCCCACCGTGCACGTGGCCTCGACCTCGCGCACCGGCGCGGCGACCGTCGTCCTCTCCGGGATCGGGGTGGGGTTCCAGTCGGCCGTCTACACCGCGGGCATCATCGCCGCCGCCATCTGCGGGGCGTTCCTCATCGCCGGCGGCAACCTGGGGCTCTCGCTGTTCCTGATCGCGATCGCCGGCTGCGGCCTGCTCACCACCGTCGGCGTCATCGTCGCCATGGACACCTTCGGCCCGGTCAGCGACAACGCCCAGGGCATCGCGGAGATGTCCGGCGAGGTCGACGAGGCGGGCGCGCAGGTGCTCACGGACCTCGACGCGGTGGGCAACACCACCAAGGCCATCACCAAGGGCATCGCCATCGCGACGGCGGTCCTCGCCGCGACGGCGCTCTTCGGCTCCTACGCCGACGCCGTCCGCGTGGCCCTGGCCGAGATCTCCGAGGCCGGCGCGCAGCTGAGCGACGGGATGGTCGGGGCGATGGTGAGCTACGAGATCATCTCCCCGATCACGCTCGTCGGCGTGATCCTCGGCGGGGCGACGGTCTTCCTCTTCTCGGGCCTCGCCATCGACGCCGTCACGCGGGCTGCCGGCGCCATCGTCTTCGAGGTCCGCCGCCAGTTCCGGGACTTCCCCGGGATCATGACCGGCCAGACCCGGCCCGACTACGCCAGGGTCGTGGACATCTGCACCAAGGACTCCCTGCGCGAGCTCGCCACCCCGGGGCTCCTCGCGGCCTTCGCGCCGATCGCCGTCGGGTTCGGCCTCGGCGTCGGTCCGCTGGCCGGGTTCCTCGCCGGAGCCATCGGCGCCGGCGTGCTCATGGCCGTGTTCCTCGCGAACTCCGGCGGCTCGTGGGACAACGCCAAGAAGATCGTCGAGGACGGCCACTACGGCGGGAAGGGCTCGGAGGCCCACGCCGCCGTCGTCATCGGCGACACCGTCGGCGACCCGTTCAAGGACACCGCCGGCCCGGCCATCAACCCCCTCATCAAGGTGATGAACCTCGT
Organism: Georgenia daeguensis; assembly: GCF_039537705.1. Lineage (NCBI taxonomy): Bacteria > Bacillati > Actinomycetota > Actinomycetes > Allobogoriellales > Allobogoriellaceae > Georgenia > Georgenia daeguensis. Next base: position 9,102 of record NZ_BAABBA010000024.1, on the reverse strand, counting down.
CTCGCTGCTCATCGCGCCCGCCGTGGTCCAGCTGAGTGTGCCGGAGGACACGAACCACGCGCTGCGCATCGGCATCGCCCTCGTCGCCGCGGCCATCGCCTTCGCCGCCGTCCTCACCTCGCGGCGCCGGGCGGGCCGGGCGGACACCGCCGAGGACATCGACAACACGATCGCCACCCGGCCCCACCACGAGGACCCGTTGGAGCAGACCGCCGTGGAGGAGCCGGTGATCGGGGGCCGGGCCGCCGGCCCCGGGAGCGCCGAGGCGAGCGAGCCCGTCGAGCGCCGCTGAGGCCGACCCGCTCTCGCGTTCAGGCACACGGAAGGGGCCCGCCGGCCGGCGGGCCCCTTTTCGTGTGCACCGCAGACGCAGAAGGACGGGTCTCAGCCGAGCCGGCGCAGTCCGAGGGTGTCGGCGCCGTCGCCGTTCCAGTCGCCGACGTAGACCTCGTCGCCCGCCCGGCCGTAGCGCACCGTCCGGTCGGCCGAGCCGCCGCTGATGGTGTTCTTGAGGTGGTAGGCGTTGCCACGACGTACCGCGAGGGTGTCGTCCGCGTCGCCGTCCCAGTCGCCGACGAGCACCTGGTCCTCGGCGCGGCCGTAGAGGACCGTCCGGTCGGCCGGGCCGCCGCTGATGGTGTTCTTGAGGTGGTAGGCGTTGCCGCGCCGCACCGCGAGGGTGTCGTCCGCGTCGCCGTCCCAGTCGCCGACGAGCACCGCGTCGCCGGCGCGACCGTACGCGACCACCCGGTCGGCCGTTCCGGCGGCGAGGGTGTTCCTCAGGTGATAGACGTTGCCGCGCCGCACCGCGAGCGTGTCGTCCCCGTCGCCGTCCCAGTCGCCCACGAGCACCGTGTCCCCGGCACGCCCGTACACGAACTCCTGCTGCGCCCGGCCGGCCTGCAGCTCGTTGCTCACGTAGAAGCGGTTCCCGCGCCGGACCATGATCGTGCTGTCGCCGTCCCCGTCCCAGTCACCGATCAGCACCCTGTCGGTGAGCAGGCCGTACCGGAACGCGTGGTCGGCCTCCGGCCCCCACGAGTCGTTGAGGAGGAACCCGGTGAAGGCGCCGTGGAGCGGCCCGAGGGCCTTGAGGGCGTCGACGTACTTGAAGTTGGAGGTGCTGCCACCGGTGTTGTCCTCGTCGTGCACCACGACGAGCCCGCCGGGGAACTGCGGGCCGAGGTTCGCGAGCGTGACGGCCTGCCCGTCCGTCCCGGTGGCGCCGTCGACAGTGCCGGAGGCGGTGACCGTGTACGCGCGCCGGTGGGTGTGCGGCGGCGCGAGGTCGTAGAGGTGGTAGGTGCTGTCTCCCTGCGAGGACGCCAGGAGGTAGGAGGGGCCGCCGGCGGCGCCGACGGCGACGGCCACGCCCTCGACGTCGGCCTCGAGGTTGGGGCCGGAGACGAGGTCGATCGTGGTGCGCGCCGTCGAGGCCGACGGCTCGGCGCCGTAGCTGAACAGGCCGAGGTCCTCCTCCGCGAGGAACAGCCGCCTCGCCGGGTCGTGGGCCACGCACCCCTCCGCCTGGGACGCGGTGCTCAGGTCGCGCACCTTCGTCCCGGTGACCGACGCCCCGGAAAGGGTGAGTCGGTACTGGTCCAGCTGGCCGGAGGACTCGGTGGCCTCCGTGGCGAAGGCGTACAGCGGGCCGGCCGGGCTGGCGTACAGGCACGTGCCGTACGGCTCGAAGCCCAGCGGGGTGCTGCCCGCGGGCGAGAGGGTCCGGGTGCTCGGGTTCAGGAAGAAGAACGCCAGGGCGTCGCGGGTCCGGTCGCTCGCGACCACCAGGGTGCGTCCCCCGAGGACGCCGGAGCGCAGGTCGACGTTGTTCGTCTCGCCGGTCTGGAGGAACTGGAGCTGGCGGCCGGCGAGGTCGTAGACCGACAGCCCCCCGAGGTCCTCGTCCTTGCTCGACCCGATGACCACGGAGCGGCTCGGCGACGCGCGGTCGACCCAGATCGCCGGGTCGTCGGCGATGTCGCCCGCACCCGCCGGGAACTCCTGGGTCTCGTCGGCCGCCGGGACGGCGACCGCCGCCGCGGGGGCGGACGTGCTCACGCCGAGCGCGGCGAGCGCGACGAGAAGGGCGAGCGAGCACGTGGCCGTGAACCGGTGATTCATGTGTGGAGACCCTTCGGGCGGCAGCAGGTGGTCCGTGCTTCCCCGGGACTGGCGGTCACGCTACCGGCGTCCCGCGGGGGGCGCAGGAGAACTGTGGGTGACCTCTCGGCGAGCGCCGGACGGCGGCGGAACCTACGTTGCGGGCATGGGTGTCACGGAGATCCTTCTAGTCCGGCACGGCCAGAGCGCCGCGAACGTTGCCGCCTCCCACGCCGAGGCCAGCGGCGCCGAGACGATCGACGTGCCGGCGCGCGACCCGGACGTCGAGCTCTCGCCCACCGGCCAGGAGCAGGCCGCGGCGCTGGGAGCGTGGCTGCGGGACCTGCCGCGCGACCGGCGGCCCGACGCCGTCTGGTCCTCGCCCTACCGGCGGGCGCTCGACACCGCCCGCACCGCGGTCGACGTGGCCGAGGTGCAGCTCCCGCTGCGGGTGGACGAGCGGCTGCGCGACCGCGACCTCGGCATCACCGACACCCTGACGACGGCGGGGGTTCTCGCGCGCTACCCCGGGGAGGCCGAGCGGCGCCGGTGGCTGGGCAAGTTCTACCACCGGCCGCCGGGCGGGGAGTCCTGGGCCGACGTCGCCCTGCGGGTGCGCAGCGTGCTCGCCGACCTCGAGCGTCAGGAACGCCATCAACGGGTCCTGATCACCTGCCACGACGTCGTCGTGCTCGTCTTCCGCTACGTCTGCGAGGAGCTGGACGAGGCGGGGATCCTCGAGATCGGGCGCACGGACGGCGTGCGCAACGCCGCGGTGACCCGGCTGGTGCGCGACGGCGAGGGCTGGCGGCTCGCGGACTACAACGTCGACGAGCACCTGGCGCAGGAGGGGGCCCCGCGCACCGACGAGCCGAGCCCCGTGCAGGAGCTCGGGTGACCGGCGCGGCGCAGCGGGCCGAACCTGTGGTGCCCGCCCTGCTGCGCGCATGGCCGATCCCCGAGCCGCACGGGTCGAAGTACGGGCGCGGTCAGGTCCTCGTCGTCGGCGGCGCACGGGCCACGCCGGGGGCCGCGATGCTCGCCGGGCTGGCGGCGCTGCGCGTCGGGGGCGGGCGCCTCACCCTCGCCGTCGCGCGCTCGGTGGCCCCCGCGGTGGCCGTCGCCGTCCCGGAGGCCGGGGTCCGCGGTCTCGCGGAGGACGACGGCGGGGACGTCACCGGAACCGACGCGGACGTGCTGGCGAAGGACGCCGGGCGCGCCGACGTGGTCCTGCTCGGACCCGGGCTGGGCGAGCCGGGCGGGACGCTCGCGCTGCTGCGCGGGCTGGTCCCGCACGTGCCGCCGGAGGTGCCGGTGGTGCTGGACGCCTTCGCGCTCGGGGTGCTCGCCGACGCGCCCGACGACGTGCTGGACGCCCTCCGCGGCCGGCTGGTGCTCACGCCCAACCTCGTCGAGCTCGCCCGGCTCCTCGGCCGGGAGGAGATCGAGGACGACGACGCCGCGGACGCCGTCGTCGAGACCGCGGGCCGCTTCGACGCGGTGGTGTGCGGGCACGGGTTCGTCAGTGCCGGCGACCGGCTGTGGCGCAAGACCACCGGTCACACGGGGCTCGGCACCTCCGGCAGCGGAGACGTCATGGGCGGGGCGCTGGCGGGCCTGGTCGCGCGCGGCGCGGACCCCGCCCAGGCCGCCGTGTGGGCGATGCACCTGCACGCGGCGGCCGGCGACTCGCTGACGGCGCGGGTGGGGAAGGTGGGCTTCCTCGCCCGCGAGCTGCTCGACGAGCTGCCTCACCGGCTGCACGAGCTCTCGGCCTGAGCACCTCACTACGCTGCCAGGATGACCTCGAGCGCAGCACCACCTCCGGCCGGCGAGCGGGCCGAGGTCGACACCCTGCGGCGTGACCTCGAGGGCGCCGACTTCACGCTCGAGAGCGTCCATGCCCTCGTGGGAGACGTCGCCTCCGGGGCCCTCCACCGGGAGCAGCGGCTGCCCGCGATGCGTGCCGCGCGGCGCCAGGACCACCCGGCCGCCGTGCTGCTGCGTCTGTTCATGCTCGGCGACCACGTCACACGCGCCGAGGTCGACCGGGCGCTGCCGGCGACCGGCGCCGACGGCGCCGTCCGGCTCGGACTCGTGCGGACGGCCGGCGAGGCGGACGGGGACCTGGCGAGCGCCGTCGTCGACCTGCGGCCCTACGCGGCGGCGGACGCTGCCGGCACGGCGCTGTGGTGGGTGGCCTCGGACCTCGGCGAGCTGGCCACCGGGGCCGTGCTCCACGCCGACCACGTGCTCGGGATCGGGGGCGCCTCGCTCACGCTCGCCCAGGTCACCGTGCGCACGCCGCGGCGGCGCACCCTCGACCTGGGCACCGGGTGCGGCGTGCAGGCCCTGCACGCGGCCCGGCACAGCGAGCACGTGGTGGCCACGGACATCTCCGCGCGTGCGCTCGGCTTCGCCGCGTTCAACGCCCGGCTCGCGGGCGTGGACCTGGAGCTGCGGGAGGGGTCGATGCTCGAGCCGGTCGCGGGGGAGACGTTCGACCTCGTGGTGTCCAACCCGCCGTTCGTCATCACGCCGGCCGCGGCCTACGACGCCGGGCTCCCGGTGATGGAGTACCGCGACGGCGGGCGAGGCGGGGACGACCTCGTGCAGGACCTGGTCTCCTCCGTCGGCGAGCACCTCGCGCCCGGCGGGGTGGCGCAGCTGCTCGGGAACTGGGAGCACCACGCGGGCGAGGACTGGCGCGAGCGCGTGGGGGCCTGGCTGCCGGAGGGGTGCGACGCGTGGGTGGTCGAGCGTGAGGTCCAGGACCCCGCCGAGTACGCCGAGCTGTGGCTGCGCGACGGCGGGATGCGCCCCGAGCTCGACCGCGGCGGCTACGAGGCCGCCTACGCCGCCTGGCTCGCGGACTTCGAGGCACGCGGTGTGGAGGGCGTCGGCTTCGGCTGCGTGCTCGTGCAGCGGCCCGCGACGGCCCGGGCACCGTGGCGGCGGCTCGAGGAGGTGACCGGCCCGGTGCGCCAGCCGCTCGGGCCGCACGTCGCCGCCACGCTGGCCGTTCGCGAGAGGCTCGCCGAGCTCGACGACGCGGCCCTCGCCGGCCTGCGGCCGGTGCGGTCCGCGGACGTCACCGAGGAGCACCACCTCACCCCGGGTGACGCCGACCCGCAGGTCCTCCAGCTCCGCCAGGGCGGCGGGCTCGGCCGGGTGGTGCGGCCCGGGACGCTGGTGGCGGGCGCCGTCGGGGCGTGCGACGGCGAGCTCTCCCTCGGTCAGATCGCCGGCGCCCTCGCTGCTCTGCTCGAGGTGCCGGCCGACGACGTCGCCGCGGAGCTGCTGCCGGCCGCCCGGGAGCTTCTCGTGGACGGCTTCCTGCACCTCGCCTGAGACGCCGGCGTCCCTGGGAGGGGCGCCGAGGATGCGGAACGCAGCGCTATAGAATACGGCGGCGTCCGGTTGGGACGCTGCCCGTCGGCCATGCCGAGCGGCACCGCGGTTTCCCTACGTGGAGTAACGATGCTTCAGACCAGACACATCGACGTCGTGCGCACCAGCCCCGACCGCCCGCCGGTCGCGGTGGTCGACCGCACACCGATGACCTTCCGCAAGAAACTCCTCTTCGCCGCCATCGCGCTGGCGGCGGCCGTGGGCTGGGCGATCATCGCGTTCGCCCGCGGCGAGGAGGTGAACGCGCGCTGGTTCGTCGTCGCGGCCATCGGCACCTACATCGTCGGGTACCGGTTCTACGCCCGTCTGGTCGAGTACAAAGTCGTCCGGCCCCGCGACGACCGGGCCACCCCCGCCGAGCTGTACGACAACGGCAAGGACTACGAGCCCACCGACCGGCGGGTGCTCTTCGGGCACCACTTCGCCGCGATCGCGGGGGCCGGCCCGCTGGTCGGCCCCGTGATGGCCGCCCAGATGGGCTACCTGCCGGGCACCATCTGGATCATCATCGGCGCGGTCCTGGCCGGCGCCGTGCAGGACTACCTGGTCCTCTGGCTGTCGGTGCGGCGCCGCGGGCGCTCCCTGGGCCAGATGGTCCGCGACGAGACGGGCACCGTCGGCGGCGTCGCCGGCCTGGTCGGCGTCTTCGCCATCATGATCATCATCATCGCGGTGCTCGGCCTCATCGTCGTCAACGCCCTCGCCGAGAGCCCGTGGGGCGTGTTCTCCATCGCGATGACCATCCCGATCGCGATCTTCATGGGCCTGTACCTGCGGTACATCCGGCCGGGCAAGGTCAGCGAGGTCTCCGCCATCGGCGTCGCGCTGCTGCTGCTCGCCATCGTCGCGGGCGGCTGGGTCAACGAGACGGCGTGGGGCCAGGAGTACCTGACGCTGAGCAAGGTCACGCTGGCGTGGTGCCTGATCATCTACGGCTTCGCCGCCTCGGTGCTGCCGGTGTGGCTGCTGCTCGCGCCGCGCGACTACCTGTCCACCTACATGAAGGTGGGCACCATCGCGCTGCTCGCCGTCGGCATTCTCTGGGTCGGGCCCACCGTGCAGGCCCCGGCGGTCAGCCACTTCGCCCTGGACGGGACCGGGCCCGCCTTCGCGGGTTCGCTCTTCCCGTTCCTGTTCATCACGATCGCCTGCGGCGCCCTGTCCGGCTTCCACTCCCTCATCGCCTCGGGCACCACGCCCAAGCTGCTCGAGAAGGAGGGCCAGGCGCGGATCATCGGCTACGGCGGCATGCTGACCGAGTCCTTCGTGGCGATCATGGCGCTGGTCACCGCGGTGGTCATCGACCAGAACCTCTACTTCACGATGAACGCCCCCGCCACCCTCACCGGCGGCACGCCCGAGACGGCCGCCGAGTACGTCAACGGGCTGGGCCTGGCCACGTCCGCGGTGACCCCCGAGCAGATCTCCGGCGCTGCGGCCTCGGTCGGCGAGGAGTCGATCATCTCGCGCACCGGCGGCGCCCCGACGCTCGCCTTCGGGATGTCCGAGGTGCTCTCCAAGCTGCTCGGCGGGGACTCGCTCAAGGCGTTCTGGTACCACTTCGCCATCATGTTCGAGGCGCTGTTCATCCTCACGACGGTCGATGCCGGCACCCGCACCGCCCGCTTCATGCTCACCGACACCCTGGGCAACCTCGGCGGGGGCTTCAAGAAGTTCCGTGACCCGTCGTGGCGCGTCGGCGCCTGGGTCGCCTCCGCCGTCGTCGTCGCCGCGTGGGGCGCGATCCTGCTCATGGGCGTCACCGACCCGCTCGGCGGCATCAACACGCTGTTCCCGCTGTTCGGTATCGCCAACCAGCTGCTCGCCGCCATCGCGCTGACGCTGATCTTCGTCGTCGTCATGAAGAAGAAGCTGTACAAGTGGGCCTGGATCCCGGGCGTCCCGCTCGCCTGGGACCTGACGGTCACCATGACCGCGTCCTACCAGAAGATCTTCTCCGCCGACCCTGCGCTCAGTTATTGGGCGCAGAATCGGCGTTTCGTGGCGGCCCGGGAGGCGGGGGAGACCTCGCTGGGAACCGCGACCACGCCGGAGGCGATGGACGCCGTCATCCGCAACACCTACATCCAGACCACCCTGTCGGTGCTCTTCGCCGTGCTGGTCCTGACGGTCTTTGTCGCGGGCATGGTCGTCGTCGTCCGGTCCGTGCGGGCCGGCGGGCTGCCGACGTCGGAGGAGGGCGAGGAGCCCTCGCACCGGTTCGCGCCGCGCGGCCTGATCGCCACGCCGGCCGAGAAGGAGATCGAGGCCCAGTGGCTCGCGGTCGACCCGGACGCCGTCTTCCACGGCGCGAAGGGGCACGCCCACGACCGCACGCGCTCGGGGGACGACGACGGCGTCCGGGAGCCCGTGCGATGACGGCTCTGGTCAGCGGCATCGCGCGCGGCCTCCGGGCCGTGCACTGGTACGTCGGCTCCGTCATGGGCGACAAGGACTACGAGCGGTTCGTCGCCCACCAGCGGCGGGCTCACCCGTCGGCGCCCGTGCCGGGCGAGAAGGAGTTCTGGCGACGGCGCTGGGCCGAGCAGGAGGCGGAGCCGAACGCGCGCTGCTGCTGAGCGCGGCGGCCAAGCGCGCCCCGAGCGCACCACGGACCGAGGCTCTCACCCGATTGGGTGGGGGCCTCGGCCGTTCTCTGGTGCACTGGTCGGTCTGCGTCCTCCTGTCCGTCCGGTGGCGGCGTCGGACACCGGCGTTCACGGTTGCCGCGGTGGGTGGCTCGACCCGGCAGACTTCGCCGGGGTCCTCGGCGGCCGGCGGCCTCCCAGCCCTGGGCCGGCGCGACTCGGCGCCGTCCGGGAGTGACGCTTCCCCAGACACACGGCCCAGTGCCCGCCTCGTTTCCCTGACGCAGGGATTTCCACAGACGGGGGCGGGCGTCGAGCCAAATGTCAGTGGGCTCCCCTAGCCTTGTACTCATGTTCGAAGACGCTCGGAGTGGTGGCGGCGGGTGGTGCTGCTCGGAGGACGGGCGGCACGGCCCATGCCGGCATCTGCGTGCTTTCGCCGCTGAGCAGAGGGCGGCGGAGCGGCTGGCGCGGGCGGACGAGCTCTCGAGCGCGGGGCTGCAGGGTCTTGGTGTGCTGCTGGAGGCGGGTGACCCGTGGGCGCAGGGGGTGCTGGAGGAGCTGCTGGGCCCGGACGACGAGCCCGCGGCCGGGCCTGTGGCGTCGGACGACGTGGAGGGGTTCGCGGTGCTGGCCGGGCTGGCGCCGGCGGGGTTCACGCGGACGAGCGCGCTGCCGGCCGAGGCACCTGCCGAGACCGACGCCGGCACCGCCGAGGCAGACGCCGGGGCCGCCGAGGTGGCCGGTGACGGTGCTGGGGCGCCGGATCCTGAGGGTTTTGTGGGTGGTGGTCCGGCGTGGTCGCGGGCGTTGCGGCGGCGGGTGTCGGAGGTCTTCGACCCGGCGGTGGCGGGGGAGGGTGCGGCGTCGCTGGGGGTGGGGGTGCTGGCGGGGATGCGTGGGGGTGCGGACCTGGCGGCGGTGCTGACCGGCACGGAGGTGTCGAGGCTGGGGCGGGTCGCGGGGATCGAGGTCCTGGCGGCGCACCGGCGGGTCCAGG
>NZ_BAABBA010000023.1:0-63768 GCF_039537705.1 Georgenia daeguensis | reverse complement strand
GAGTCCCCGATCTACATCTCCAACCCGGTCTTCATCCGCGTCGCCTGACCGACGCCACCGCACCCCCCGGACCCCGGGGTGCCCCGCGTGGCACCCACCGCCACGCCCCCACCGCGCCGGCCCGCCCAGAAGGGCGGGCCGTCGTCGTTGACTGACGTCCTCCGTTCCGGGCGACGTGCCACGGAATCGCCGACATACCTCCGATGGTCCTGGTCCGGAGGGGGTGCGGTGCCGATAAGGTTCCGTAAAGGGACACCTGATGGTCAACGGTCGGTCAACTAAGGAGGCGTTGCCATGACCCGCGAAAAGGTCGTCGTGGTCGGGGTGGACGGTTCGGAGGCGAGCCTCGGGGCCATGGACTGGGCCGTCGCCGAGGCGAGGCGCGCCGGGTGGCGCCTGCACGTCGTCTGCGCCTACGCCCTTCCCTCCTTCACCGCGGCCTCGCTCGACGGCGGGTACGCGGCCATGGACGACACCGCCATCCAGCAGGGCGCCCAGGCGGTCGTGGACGAGGCTGTCGCCCGCACGGCCGGCGCGGGGCTCGTCGTCACGTCGGCCCTCGAGACCGGCGACCCTGCGGGGGTGCTGGTGGACCTCTCGCGCGAGGCGAGCATGGTCGTCGTCGGCACGCGCGGCGGCGGGGGGTTCACCGACCGCCTCCTCGGGACGGTCTCCTCCGCGCTGCCGGCCCACGCCCACTGCCCGACCGTGGTGGTGCCCCTCAACACCAGCCGCCAGTTCACGCCGGTCAAGCGCATCGTCGTCGGCGTCGACGGCTCCGAGTCCGCGCGCGTCGCCCTGCACCGCGCGGTGGACGAGGCGATCCTCTGGGACGCCGAGCTGACCGCCGTCGCCGCGGTGCCGATCGCCACCGGCGCCGGCGCGATGGCGTGGCTCCCCGCCGCCGTCGACCGTGACGAGGTGCTCGCCGACGTGCGTGAGGGCCTCGGCGTCGCCGTCGAGTCCGCCGTCGCCGGGCGGGACGTGCGGGTGCGTCAGCACGCCCTCGACGGCAACGCGGCCGCGCTCATGGCCGAGTTCTCCACGGCCGTCGAGCTGGTGGTCGTCGGGTCCCGCGGCCGTGGGGGCTTCGCGGGCCTGCTTCTCGGCTCCACGAGCCAGGCGGTGCTGCACCACGCCGCCTCGCCCGTCATGGTCGTGCCCGCGCGTGCCGCCGACGAGGGCCGTGCCCCGTCCGACGTGCCCTGGAACCGCTGATACCTCGGGCAGCGCCAAGAGGCTTGTCCGTCGACGGTCGGCTGCTTCATGGCTGTCGACCTGCGGCCCCGATGCTGAAACGGGGCTTCGCCGTCGACGGCGGAAGTCGGCTCACGTGGCGTGCGCGTCGACGCGGCGGTGGGCCGCATGTCTGTGGTCGGCTGCGGCGCAGCGGAGAGACAGGAGGAGGGGGCCCGTGACGTGTCGTGCAGCCGCAAAGCTCTGACCCCTGACGGAGCCCCCTCCCGGGTCGGCACCCCTGGATGCCGTCCACCGGACGCCCCCTGCGCCCGCTGTGTATCCATTAGAACTCGGAGAACGCGGGACGTCCATGGGGAGAACTCCCCATCGGGCTCGGCGCTTTAATCTGGACGAACCCTTCCGGTTGGGCTAGCGCCCCGACCGTGCCTGGCCGGGCATGCGGACGCCCCGCACCGAGAGGTGCGGGGCGTCCGAGACGGGCTGGCGCTTCGGCCGCGGGCCTACCGCTTCGGCTGGCGCAGGGGGATCGCGGGCCGCCGGGGCGGCGCCTGGTGCGGGGCCGGCTGACGCGAGGGCCCGCCCTTGCGGCGGCGCAGGTCCGTGAGCGGCTGGTGCGGCATCGCGGCGATGTCGCCCAGGTCGCGGCCGAGGCTGTTGAGGGTGAAGGCGTGCAGAAGCGGTTCCAAGGGGTACCTCCTGAAGGGTGCGGGCCCGGTCGCGGGCCGGGGTCTCATCCGTGGCACGGAGTGCCGTCGCCGCCGAGAAGGGCGGGCGCTGCCGGCGGCTGGATGCGCCGGCGCCGGTTCAGGAGTGCTTCTTCATGGCAGCAACGGTGGCAGGCGGACGTCCGAGGAGTCGAGCGAATATTCGCGCGACCCGCGACCCGCGACCCGCGACCCGCGACCCGCGACTCCTGACCCGCGACTCCTGACCCGCTACAGCTATCGGCCCACCGCTATCGACCCACCGCCGCGCGACGCTCGCGCAGCACCTTCGTGAGGATGTCCAGTGCCAGGTCGAGATCCTCCCGCTCGATGTTCAGCGGGGGAGCGAGGCGGATGGTCGAGCCGTGGGTGTCCTTCGCGAGCACGCCGTGGGCGGCGAGCAGCTCGCACGTCTGGCGACCGGTCATCCCGAGGGAGGGCTCGACGTCGAGTCCGGCCCACAGACCGACCGTGCGTGCGGAGGCGAGCAGCCCCTCGGCCAAGAGCGCCTCGACCCGAGCGCGCAGCTCGGCGCCCAGGGTGGCCGCACGCGCCTGGAGAGTGCCTGGCACCAGCAGGTCGGCCACCGCGATGCCGACGGCGCACGCGAGCGGGTTGCCGCCGAACGTCGAGCCGTGGGTGCCCGGGGTGAGAACCCCGAGCACGTCACGCCGCCCGACGACGGCGGAGACGGGCAGGATCCCGCCGCCGAGCGCCTTGCCCAGGGTCGTGAGGTCCGCCCGGACGCCCACGAGGTCCTGGGCGAGCGTGGTGCCCGTGCGCCCGAGGCCGGACTGGATCTCGTCGAGCACCAGCAGCACGTCGTGCTCGTCGCACAGCGCCCGCAGGCGGGGCAGGTAGTCGGCCGGCGGGATGATGACGCCGGACTCGCCCTGGACGGGCTCGACGAGCACCGCGACCGTCGTGCCGTCGACCGCCGCCGCCACCGCGTCCGCGTCGCCGTACGGCACGATGCGGAAGCCGGGGGTGTACGGGCCGAAGCCGTCGCGGGTGAGGGGGTCGTCGCTCATCGACACGATCGTCGTCGTGCGGCCGTGGAAGGCCCCGGAGGCGACGACGATCGTCGCCTCACCGTCAGGCACGCCCTTGACGTCGTAGCCCCACTTGCGCGCCGCCTTGACCGCGGTCTCGACCGCCTCGGCGCCGGTGTTCATCGGCAGGAGCGTCTCGGTGCCGGTCAGCGACGTCACCGCCCGGGCGAACGGCTCGAGCAGGTCGTGGGTGAAGGCGCGGGAGGTGAGCGTGATGGCGTCGAGCTGCTCCTTTGCGGCGGCCACCAGCGCCGGATGGCGGTGCCCGAAGTTCAGCGCCGAGTAGCCGGCCAGGCAGTCGAGGTAACGCCGGCCGTCGACGTCGGTCACCCACGACCCCTCGCCAGAGACGAGGACCACGTGCAGCGGCTCGTAGTTCGGCGCAAGGACGCCCGGGCCCGCGGAGGCGGGCGCTGGCGGGCGCGCGGTGGTCTGGGCGGTGGTCGGGGCGTCGGCGTGCTCGAGCAACGTACGTTCCTCCCTCGGCGGGTGATGGTGCTGACGCTAGAACCCGCGGGACCGGAAAGGAAGGGACCGCTGTCACGTGGGTCACAATTGCGTCCCGAGTGCTTCGCAATCTTGCCCGTCCGGTCTACGCTGTGCCGTGGCGCCGCCGTCTTCGCGGCCCTGACCATCCAGGAGTGTTCGTGCTCAACCCGTGGAACCTCACCGTGCGCACCGCCGTCGACCTCTGTCGTCAGGCGAGCATGATGTGTGCGGCCACGACCTGTTGTTGTCGCTGAGCGTCTTTCCCAAGACCTCACCGGCCCGCGCGTGATCTGACCGCGCCCCCTAGCACCGCTCCTGGCGCCCTGAGCGCCTTTCCCCGCCGAGCCACGGCCTCCCGCCGTGCCTGCGGAGGTCCTCCCCTGCCGCTGCGCGCCGCGCGGCCGCTCTCTCCCGTGCGCGGTCTCCCGCGCCCGGTGCCTCTCTCACCGAAAGGTCACCCCGTGTCCTCCACCCCATCGCCGACGGCGACCGAGCCGAAGCGCCGGCTCCGCCTGCCGTCGTTCAGCACCCAGATCCTCATCGGCCTCGTGCTCGGCGTCCTCGCCGGGTGGGCCGCCCTCGAGATCGGCCCGACCGCGGCCGGCGAGGACAACTGGCTCACCGTCACCCTGACCACCATCGGCGGCTCCTTCGTCTCCCTCCTCAAGGCCGTCGTCCCGCCGCTGGTGTTCACCGCCATCGTCGCCTCCATCGCGAACCTGCGCGGGGTGGCCAACGGGGCCCGGCTCGCCGGCCAGACCCTGCTCTGGTTCGCCGTCACCGCGCTGATCGCCGTGGCCATCGGCATCGGCCTGGGCCTCGTGCTCCAGCCGGGCGCCAACGCCGCCGTCGACGCCGCCGACGCCGCCGAGCCGAGCCGCACCGGCTCGTGGCTGGACTTCCTCGAGGGCCTCATCCCGGGCAACTTCCTCGGCCTCGGCGCCTCCAGCTCCCTGCAGACCGACGACGCGGGCGCGGTGCTCGGCGTCGAGACCGGCGTGAGCTTCAACGTCCTGCAGATCATCGTCATCGCCCTCGCGGTCGGGATCGCCGCGCTGCGGTCCGGCAAGAAGGCCGAGCCCTTCCTGGCCTTCAACAAGTCGCTGCTGAAGATCATCCAGACCGTGCTGTGGTGGATCATCCGCCTGGCCCCGCTGGGCACGCTCGGCCTCGTCGGCCGCGCCATCGCCACCTACGGCTGGAGCTCGCTGGCCAACCTCGGCACCTTCGCCGTCGCGGTCTACGTCGGTCTGGCCCTCGTGCTGTTCGTCGTCTACCCGGTGCTGCTCCGGGCGCACGGCCTGTCGATCGGGCGGTACTTCAAGGGCGCCTGGCCGGCCATCGAGCTGGCGTTCGTCTCCCGCTCCTCGATCGGCACCCTGCCCGTCACCGAGCGCGTGACGCACCGTAACCTCGGCGTGCCGCGCGCCTACGCCTCCTTCGCCGTGCCGCTGGGCTCGACCACGAAGATGGACGGCTGCGCCGCGATCTACCCGGCCATCGCCGCGATCTTCGTCGCGCAGTTCTTCGGCGTGGACCTGGGCGTGACGGACTACCTGCTCATCGCGTTCGTCTCCGTCGTCGGTTCCGCTGCCACCGCGGGCCTCACCGGCGCGACCGTGATGCTGACCCTCACGCTCTCCACGCTCGGCCTGCCGCTCGAGGGTGTCGGCCTGCTGCTGGCGATCGATCCGATCCTCGACATGGGCCGCACCGCGGTCAATGTCGCCGGTCAGGTGCTCGTGCCGGTCATCGTGGCCAAGCGCGAGAACATCCTCGACCTCGAGCAGTACGCCTCCGCCGACGCCGAGGACCTCTTCGAGGACGACGACGAGGACGACGCCGAGCTCGTCGGCGCCACGGCCGCCGACGGCGCAGCTGCCCCGGCACTGGCCGGCAGCCGCCAGTAGGGCGAGTCACGAAGACGGGCCGGTGCCGGAGAGTTCTCCGGCACCGGCCCGTCCGTCTTTGCGACGGCGACCCAGATCGGGCCGAGACGCGCGACTCGGCTCAGGTTCGTGCGGTCACCCAGGTCAGGCCTTGACGGCGAGCACCGGGGCCGCGGTGTTGAGCAGGATCTTCTGGGAGTTGCTGCCCAGCACGAGCTTGCCGACCGGGGTGCGCTTGCGCAGCCCGATCACCACCAGGCTCGCGTCGACCTCCGTGGCGATCGTCCCGATCTCGTCCGCGGCGTCCTTCCCGCGCACCAGCTGGCGCACGGTGCCCTCGACGCCCGCCTCCGCCAGGATGCGCCGCACGGCGTCGAGCTCGTCCTCGCTGGCGAGGAGCGGGTCCCGTACGCCGTCGCCCTCGGAGACGTTGAGCACCACGACGTTCTCCTGGTGGGCCCTGGCCTCGGTGATCGCTCGCTGAAGGGCGGCCTTGCCCTCGGGCTGCGTGGTGTATCCGACGACGATGGTCATTCGTGGAGTCCTTCCTCCAGCAAGGCAGGCGTGGTCACCTGGCGTTACGGGCATCATGGCGCAATCCGGACCGTTCCGGCAGGGACCTGTGTCCTGTCGTCTCACCACGCCGGCCGGGTGGCGCGCGCCGGCGGAACCGTCAGCTCGCCCGGCCGGATCCCGAGGGCCTGGGCGAGCCGACCGATCTCGTCGAGCGTCCAGGCGGCCTTGCCGGTGAAGCGCAGGGAGACGGCCGAGCGTGAGATCCGCACGATGGCAGCGACGTCCTGCTGGCGCAGTCCGTGCCTGGCGGCCTCGAACCTGACGTTGGCCGCGACGACCGCGGCCAGACCGTGGGCGGTGAGCGTCGGCGGGTCGAACGGATCATGCACAGGGGTCATCTCGGTCGCCCCCTCCACCCGCCCGGACGGGTCCGGCCGCTTCTGTGAACCTCGCGGGCCGACATGTCCTTTTCGGCGGGTTCCAGGTCAGCGGGAGGCGTGCGCGCTACGCTCACGCGGGGCCCACGTGGCACGCGTCTGCGAGCACTCCACCAACCGTGCGGCTCTGGCTCGCGCGAGGCCAGCTCGGCGCGCGCGTGTGAACCTGGCGGGATCGTGGCGAGCGAAGCTCGCACAGGTCCCGCAGGTGTAGAAGTCGCCGGAAAAGTGTTGTCGCCGGTGCGCCGACGTGGGCCCGCGCGGTCATGAGGCGTGGTGGATCGACGTGCCATGGGGCGATGGTGATCGGGTCGCGGGGTCCGTCGCGGCGCGCGTCCCCAGTCCCGGCTCGCGGCGACCGGCGTCCACAGTCCCGGCTCGCGGCGACTGGCGTACAGAGACCCCCCGGGCTGCCGCGGGGTCAGCGGGCCCGTTCGGCGATTTGCCGCTCGACCCGCCGCAGGGCGAGCGCGGTCATGGCCTCCAGCGGGGGCGTGAGCGGGAGGCGGGTCAGCTGGCGCGGCAGCGGTCCGCGGAGCCACACGTCCTCTCGCCAGTCGACCGTGCACGCGTCCGGCCCGACGGGCTCGACCGTGATCTCGACGCGGCCGAGGAGGACAGGACCCAGCTTGCGGACGACCAGGACGCCGGGAGCACCGTCGTCGGACGGCGGACGGACCTCCTCGACCTGCATACGGTCCGGGAAGATGCCGGCGGTCAGCGCGATGAGCGCGTCGCCCGGGCGGGCCGGCGGGGGAGGGGCGTCGGTGGTGGTGAGGGGGATCCACCGGTGATGGCCGCGCAGATCGGTCAGCAGCGTGAACGTCTCGTCGGCGGGAGCGGGGATGGTGCGGCGCACCACGTCATCCTCGCCCATCGCCGCGCGGGCCGCCTCGCGGGACGGAGCTGGCCTCGCGGGAGCCGAGCTGGCCTCGCGCAGCCGAGCGGGGCGTGGTTCGGTGATGCCGTCGCCGACCGCCAGTTCGACAAGGGTGAGGCTCTTCCGGGAGGCTTCGGCACGCACCGGTTCACCGGGCTGCAGCAGGACGCGACGGAGCAGCGGAGCTCCCGGCGGCTGCGGCCCCGACGAGGAGGACGTCTGATGCGAGACCCTGAGCAGGCCGCAGCGCACCTGGCCCACGCCGTCGAGCTCGCGACGGCGAGTGTCGCCTCGAACGGCGGGCCGTTCGCGGCCGTCGTCGTCACGGCGGACGGGCGTACGTTCGAGGGCACCAACCGCGTGACCGCGACCCTGGACCCCACCGCGCACGCCGAGATCGTCGCGATCCGGACGGCGTGCCGGGAGACGGGGTCCCCGGACCTGGCGGGGGCGACGCTGTACAGCAGCTGCGAGCCGTGCCCGATGTGCCTCAGCGCCGCGCTGTGGGCGCGGGTGGACGCGGTCTACTTCGCCGCGGACCGGCACGACGCGGCGCGCGTCGGCTTCGACGACGCCGAGTTCCACAAGTACGTCAGCAACCACGCCGAGCGGGACCGGATGCCGCTGATCGAGCTGCGCCCGGAGAACGCGACCGCGCCGTTCGAGGCGTGGGAGGCGTACGAGGGGCGTGTGCACTACTGAGCGCGGCCCTGCACCCGGGACTACGCGGTCCGGCTCAGCAGGTCGTGCTCGGCGATGAGCTCGCGGGACAGCGTCTTGTAGCCCTCGCGCTCGAAGAAGATGGTGATCCGGTCCTCCTCGTGCCGCATCACCACGCCGTCGCCCCACTCCGGATGCACGACGGCGGCCTGGAGCGGGAACGGGTCCGGCTCGTCGGCGGGCGAGGTGGGCGGCGCCGGGGCCTGCGCCGCCCCGGCCGGCGGCGAGGACGCGTCTGACGGCGAGACCGCGACCGGGGCCGCGGGCGACGCGGACGGTCCGAGGTCGGCTGCGCCGTCGTCCAGGCAGATGTCGCACGCGCCGCAGGAGCCGGCGTGCGGCTCGCCGAAGTAGCCCAGGAGGAACTGACGGCGGCAGTCGCGAGTCTCGGCGTACCCGCGCATCATCTCCACGCGGGAGCGCTCGATGCGCTCGCGGGAGTCGGCGAGCTCGACCACGTCCGCCACCACCGCCCTCGGCGGCGCAGAGCCCTCCGCCAGGACGCCCCGGCGGGTGCGCTGGACGGCTCCGACCTCCTGGAGGGCGTTCACCGTGCTCGTGACCTTGCGCGCGGAGAGCCCGGTGCGCTCGCGGAGCGCCGCCAGGGTGAGGGCCCCGCGGGCGCGTCGGACCGCGGTGAGCACCGCGCGGAGCGCCTGCTGGTCCACGTTGGTGGAGGCGAAGAACCGTCGCAGGCCGAGGTCCTCGGGCCGGTAGTGCAGGACGACCGTCGCCTCGTCGCCGTCCCGGCCGGCGCGGCCGATCTCCTGGTAGTAGCTGTCCACCGAGTCGGGGGCGTCGGCGTGGACCACGAAGCGCACGTCCGGCTTGTCGATGCCCATCCCGAAGGCCGACGTCGCGACGACCACCTCGAGGTCGCCGTCGAGGAAGCCGCGGTGGACCTCCTCGCGCACCCGGGCCGGCAGCCCGGCGTGGTACGCCGCCACGGCGCGGCCGCCGTCGCCGAGCTCGGCGGCGTAGCGCTCGGCGTCCTTGCGGGTGGCCACGTACACCAGCCCGGGCCCGGACAGCTCGCCCACGCCCGCGAGGACGGCTCGGTGCTTGTCCTCCGCCTCGGCGTGACGCACGACGTCGAGCCGCAGGTTCGGGCGGTCAAACCCGCGCGAGACGACGAGGGGGTCGCGCAGCCGGAGCCGCTCGACGATCTCCGCCTGCACCGGGGTGGCGGCGGTCGCCGTGAGCGCGGCGACGACCGGCCGGCCGAGCCGCTCGACGACGGCGCCCAGCGCGAGGTAGTCGGGGCGGAAGTCGTGGCCCCAGGAGGAGATGCAGTGCGCCTCGTCGACGACGAACAGGCTCGGGCGCAGGTCCCGGATCCTCTCGACCACCTCGTCCTTGGCGAGCTGCTCGGGGGAGAGGAACAGGAACTCGGCGCCCTCGCGGCCGACCGCCCGCCAGGCCTGGGCGTTCTCGGCGTCGCCCTGGGCGGAGTTGAGCGCGACGGCCTCCGGTGCGCCGATCGCCTCGAGCCGAGCCACCTGGTCGGTCTGCAGCGAGATCAGCGGCGAGACGACGATGGTCGGTCCGTCGCGGAGGACGGCCGGCACCTGGTAGATCGCCGACTTCCCGTACCCGGTGGGCATCACGGCGAGCACGTCGCGGCCCTCGACGACGGCGGTCATCGCCTCCTCCTGGCCCGGGCGAAGAGACTCCCAGCCGAAGGAGTCCCGTGCGACGGTCCGGATGCGGTCGGCGGTGGCGCTCATGCGGGCTGCCCGGCCACGGCGGGGCGGGGGAGCGAGGCGGTGGGGGCGTCGGTCACCGGTTCACTCTGCGGCCCGCCCGGCGAGGCGGCAATCGGAACGGTCCGCCGGCCTGCGCAGGACGTGAGTGGCGCTGCGGTGACGACGTGACAAGTCGGGACGCAGGGGTGGCCGTGCTCACAGGCGGGTCAGATGCAGCAGCACGAGCTGCTCGGGCTTGAGCGCGGGCGCCTGGACGCCGACCGCGGCGAGGACGGAGCCGGGCAGCTCGACGAGGGCGTCCCACCACGGAGTCGGCGGCGCGCCAAGGTGGCCGCCGGGGCCGTCGCCCGGGACGAGCGGGGCCACCCGGTAGGTCGACGCCGGGTCGAGCCCGGGCAGGCGGACGGGTCCGGGCGGCGAGATCACCGACGTGCGCAGCTGGACGAGCGCGAAGACCGCCTCGCCGCCGTCCTGCGCCACGGTGCCGTGGACCCAGAGCGAGTCGTCCGGGCGGTCGGCGTGGACCACGGTGCCGCTGTGCAGCAGGTCGCGGTGCGCCTTGTGGGCGGCCACCCAGGCGCGGACGCGCCCGAGCTCGTCGGGCGTGGCCGAGGTGAGGTCCCACTCGATGCCCAGGTGGGAGAAGAACGCCGTGCCGGCCCGCATGTCGAGCGTGTGCGCGCGCCCGGTGGTGTGGCTGACGGGGGAGGCGATGTGGGAGCCGAGCAGCTCGGGCGGGAGGAGCAGCCCGGCGCCGGCCTCGATCTGCTGCCGCTCGAGCGGGTCGATGCAGTCCGAGGTCCAGACGCGGTCGGTGCGGGCGAGGATGCCGAGGTCGGCGCGCCCGCCCCCGCCGGCGCAGGACTCGATCTCCAGGTGCAGGTGGGCGGCGCGGATCTCGTCGATGAGCCGGTACACCGCACGCGTCTGCTCGTGCACGCCGGCCCGGCCGGTGGCCTGGTGCCCCGGCTCGACGAGGTCGCGGTTGTAGTCCCACTTGATGTAGTCGATGGCGTACTCGTCGAGGACGGCCATCATGTGGTCGCGCACGTGGGCGTACGCGCCCGGGTTGGCCAGGTCGAGCACCTGCTGGTGGCGGGCCGGCACCGGGAGGCGGCCCCCGGCCGAGAAGATCCACTCCGGGTGCGCGCGGTACAGCTCGGAGTCGGGGTTGACCATCTCGGGCTCGAACCACAGCCCGAACTGCATGCCGAGGCCGTGGACGTGGTCGACGATCGGGTGCAGCCCGTGCGGCCAGACGTCGGGGGAGACGTACCAGTCGCCGAGCCCCCGGGTGTCGTCCCGCCGGGAGGCGAACCAGCCGTCGTCGAGGACGTAGCGCTCCACGCCGACCGCGGCGGCGCGCTCGGCCAGCGCCTTGAGGCGGTCGAGGTCGTGGTCGAAGTACACGGCCTCCCACACGTTGACGAGCACCGGGCGCGGGGAGCGCGGGTGCTCCGGTCGGGCGCGCAGGAAGCGGTGGAAGCGGCCGGACATCTCGTCCAGGCCGCTGCCGTGGGAGGCGTACACCCACGGGCCGGCGTACGACTCGCCCTCCGCCAGGCGGACCTCGCCCGGCAGGAGCAGCTCGCCGCCGGCCAGCAGCGAGGTGCCGAGGTTCGTCCGTTCGGCGTACGTGCGCGTGTTGCCCGACCACGCGACGTGGACGGCGCGCAGCTCGCCGGAGCGCCAGCCGAAGCCGCGCTCGCCGGCGGCCATGACGAGGCTGGCGTCGTGCCCCCGGGCGCGGCGGGACTCGCGGAGGTGGGTGCCCAGGGTGAACGCGTGGCGCTGCTGGGCGCGCTCGCGCAGGTGGCGCCCGGTCAGGTCGAGAATCTCCGCCGCCTCGGACGGCACCGGGAGCGCGAGGTCGAGCGCGGCGAGGTCGAAGGTCCCAGGGGCCGCGTTGGTCACGTCGGCGCGCATCCGCAGCACGCCCGCGTGCAGCAGCTCGAGGACGATCCCGAGCCGTAGCCCCGCCACCGCGTCCTCGGCGGCGACGGTGACCCGCGAGTGCACCACCGGGTCGCCGTCGACCTCCTCGACGCCCAGCGACGTGACCTCGAACGCCGTGGAGAAGTCCCGCCCGTCCCGGTGGCCGGCGAGGCCAGGGGTGCCCAGCCAGCCGGCGGAGTGCTCGGGGAGCAGGGACAGCGGCACGGCGACGTCGGCCTGGCCCGAGACCAGCGGCGGCTCGCTCGCGCGCCGCAGCTCGGCGAGGGCGGCCGGGCCGAGGTCGCCGAGGTCCCGGCCCCAGTGCAGGACGCGGGGGAGGTGGCCGCCGGTGCAGTCCAGGACGACGGCGGTGCCGCCGGCGCGGAGGTGGTGGATGTCGGTCACACGGACCTTTGTAGGCGCCCGGCCGGGCCGCGTCCAGAGCGGCCGCCCCGCGTTGCCGGGCCCGACCGTCTCTTGTACAAAGGTGTGACACGTGTGGCCTGTGTCACAAGGGGGTGTTGCGGTGAGTCGACGACGACTCCAGGCGGCGGTGGCGCTGACCGGCGCGGCCTCCATGCTCGCGGCCTGCGCCGCCGGCGCGGAGGGACAGACGGAGCTGGTGTTCTTCCAGTTCAAGCCCGAGGCGGTGCAGTACTTCGAGGAGCTGGCGGACCGGTTCGAGCAGGAGAACCCCGACATCCGCATCGTCGTCGACAACGTGCCGGACCCCGAGACCGCGCTGCGCACGCGGCTGGTCAAGGAGGACGTGCCCGACGTCATGACCCTCAACGCGAACGCGACGTTCGGCGAGCTCGCCTCCGGCGGCATCTTCAAGGACTTCTCGGGCGAACCGGTTCTCGACGACGTCAGCGACGACTACGTCCAGGTGATCGAGGACCTCGGCGCCTCGGAGCCGGGCGCGGTCAACGGCGTCCCGTTCGCGGCCAACGCCTCCGGCGTGCTCTACAACGTCGAGCTCTTCGAGCAGCACGGCGTCGAGGTCCCGACCACGTGGCCGGAGCTGGTCGAGGCGGCCGAGACCTTCGAGGCGGCAGGGGTCACGCCGTTCTACGCCATGCTGCTCGACGCCTGGACGGCGCAGTCGCCCATGGCCCCCCTGATCGTGCAGACCACGCCGGAGGACTTCTGGGAGCGGCGCTTCGCCGGCGAGACGTCGTTCTCCGAGGCCTGGCCGGAAGGCGTGGAGAAGCTGGCGACGCTGTACGACTACACCCAGCCCGACCCCCTGGCCTTCGGGTACCAGGAGGGCACGCGGGCGTTCGCGCAGGGGGAGTCGGCGATGCTGCTGCTCGGCAGCTACGCCGTGCCGCAGGTCCGCTCCTTCGAGCCCGACTTCACCGTCGGCTCCTTCGCCCTCCCCGGGACCGACGACCCGGCCGACACGGTGCTGGTCTCCGGCGTCGACGTCGTCATCGCCGCCGCGGCCGACGGCCCTCACGAGGAGGAGGCCCAGCGGTTCATCGACTTCCTCATGCAGCCCGACGTCGTGCAGGAGTACACGCAGCAGCAGGTGGCGATCCCGGCACTCGAGGGGCTCGCGAACGACGACCCGGCGCTGGAGGGCGTCCAGAGCTACATCGAGGAAGGACGCATCGTGGGCTTCTTCGACCACCAGTTCATCCCCGCCATCCCGTTGGCGCCGCTGCTCCAGCAGTACCTCATCGACCGCGACGCCGAGGCGTTCCTCGGCGGGCTCGACGACAACTGGGACCGGGTCGCCGCACGGCGGACCTGGGGCCTCGGGGCGGTGCAGGAGTGATGGCCGTCGCGACGGGGTCCCGGCCCGCGAGCCGGGGGACCGGGCAGACCCCGGGCGGCCGGCGACGCCTCCGCGAGGGGCGGCTGGACCGCACCTTCTACTGGATGGTGCTGCCGGCATTCGTGCTGTTCTTCGTCTTCCACACGATCCCGGTGCTCCAGGGCATCTTCTACAGCCTCACCGACTCCCCGGGCTACGGGGAGTGGAACTTCGTGGGCCTGGCCAACTACGCGGCCCTCTTCGGGGACGAACGCGTCCGCGACGCGTACCTCTTCACGTTCCAGTTCGCGATCGTCTGCACGGTCCTGGTCAACGTCATCGCGCTCGTGATCGCCATCTGGCTCAACGGGCGCATCAGGTTCAGGAGCACTCTGCGCGGGATCTACTTCATCCCGTACGTCCTGGCGCTGCTCGTCATCGGCTACGTCTTCCAGTACATGTTCAACCAGTCGCTCCCGGCGATCGGGCAGGCGCTGGGGATCGAGCGGCTCTCGACGTCGATCCTCGCCGACCCGAGCCTCGCCTGGATCGGGCTGGTGGTGATGACCGTCTGGCAGGCGGTGGCCTTCGCCATCATCATCTACACGGCGGGGCTGCAGACGGTCCCCGCGGAGCTCTACGAGGCGGCCTCGATCGACGGCGCCACGCCCTGGCGGCAGTTCTGGTCCATCACGATGCCGATGATCTGGTCCTTCTTCACGATCAACGTCGTGCTCTCGCTCAAGAACTTCCTCCAGGTCTTCGACCAGGTCATCGCCATGACCGGCGGCGGTCCCGGCACCGCCACCGAGACCATCGGCGTCCTGATCTACCGGGGCGGCTTCCAGGGCGGGGAGTACGGCTACCAGATCGCCAACGCGGTCATCTTCATGATCATCATCATGGCCTTCGCGCTGTTCCAGCTACGCGTGCTCCGCCGCGAGGAGGTGTCGGTCTGATGTCCGACTCCACGTCCGTCACCCTCCCCGAGCCCGACGTCGAGCACGGCGGGCGCCCGCGCCGCCGGCGGCGCGGCGACGTCAGCGGCGTCAACTGGTGGCTGACCGCGCTGCTGATCGTCCTCAGCCTGACGATCTTCGTCCCGCTGTACTTCACGGTCGTGACGGCGCTGAAGACGCCGCCGCAGCTCGGCGGCACCGGCTTCTCGCTGCCGAGCGAGTGGTCGTGGGGCAACTTCGCCGAGGCGTGGCGGCTGACCGACTACCCGCGGGCGGCGCTCAACAGCGCGGTGATCACCGTGGGTGCCGTCGTCCTGACCCTGCTGACCAACTCGATGGTCTCCTACGCGATCGCGCGGAACATGAGGCGGCGGCTCTTCAAGGGCCTGTTCTACTACTTCATCACGGCGCTGTTCATCCCGTTCCCCATCATCATGCTGCCCGCGGCGAAGCTGACCGCGACGCTCGGCCTCGACAACCAGGCGGGGATGATCCTGCTCTACACGGTGTACGGGCTCTCGTTCAACGTCTTCCTCTACACCGCCTACATCGCCTCGATCCCCCACGAGCTCGAGGAGGCGGCGCGGATGGACGGCGCGAGCACGTGGGGCGTCTTCTGGAAGGTGATCTTCCCGCTGCTCGCGCCGATCAACGCCACCGTCGGCATCCTGACCTGCGTGTGGGCGTGGAACGACTTCCTCCTCCCGGTCATCATCATCTCCGACCCCGGCGGCGCGACCATCCCGCTGGTGCAGTACGTGTTCCAGGCCCAGTTCTCCGCCGACTTCACGCTCGCCTTCGCGTCCTACCTGATGGCGATGGCGCCGCTGCTGATCGTCTACCTCTTCGCGCAGCGGTGGGTGATCTCCGGCGTCACCCGGGGCGCGATCAAGTAGCGCCGACGCCGACGCCGACGCCGACGCCGACGCCGACGCCGACGCCGACGCCGACGCTGACGCCGGAAGGTGGGCTCCGACGTCGGCTCCTAGGGTGGAGGGCATGACGGAGCAGAACCCGGAGACAGCCGTGCGGACCGAGCAGACGGGCGCGGCCACGCACGCGCCGGGCGCGGAGTGGTGGCGCACCGCCGTCGTCTACCAGGTCTACCCGCGTTCGTTCGCGGACACCGACGGCGACGGCGTGGGGGACCTGCGGGGGGTGATCGGCCGGCTCGACTACCTCCAGCACCTGGGGGTGGACGTGGTGTGGCTCTCGCCGATCTACCGCTCGCCGCAGGACGACAACGGCTACGACATCTCCGACTACCAGGACATCGACCCCACCTTCGGGACGCTGACGGACCTCGACGAGCTCATCGCCGGCCTGCACGCGCGCGGGATGCGGCTGGTGATGGACCTGGTGGTGAACCACTCCTCGGACGAGCACCCGTGGTTCGTGGAGTCGCGGTCGGGGAAGGACTCGCCCAAGCGGGACTGGTACTGGTGGCGCCCGCCGCGCCCGGGCACGGTGGGCGGTGAGCCGGGTGCGGAGCCGACGAACTGGCACTCGTTCTTCTCGGGCTCGACCTGGGAGTGGGACGAGGCGAGCGGGGAGTACTACCTGCACCTGTTCTCCCGCAAGCAGCCGGACCTGAACTGGGAGAACCCTCAGGTGCGCCGGGCGGTCTACGACATGATGCGCTGGTGGGTCGCCCGGGGCGTGGACGGGTTCCGTATGGACGTCATCAACCTCATCTCCAAGGTGGTCGGGCCCGACGGTGAGCTCTCCGACGGCGTGGTCGACCCTGCTCTCCCGGCCGGTGCCTCCCGGTTCGCGGACGGCTCGCCGCTCTACACCAACGGCCCGCGCCTGGAGGAGTTCCTGCGCGAGATGCACGAGGAGGTCCTCGGCGCGGGCGCGCGGGACGGCGAGGTGCTCATGACCGTGGGCGAGATGCCCGGCGTGACGCTGGAGCTGGCCCGCTCGGTGACCGACCCCGCCAGCCGCGAGCTCGACATGGTCTTCACCTTCGAGCACGTCGGCATCGACCATGGCCCGGTGGGGAAGTGGCAGCTGAACCCGCTGCACCTGCCGGCGCTGAAGGCGAACCTCGCCACCTGGCAGGAGGGGCTGGCCGACGCCGGCTGGAACTCGTTGTACTGGAACAACCACGACCAGCCGCGGGTGGTCTCGC
Organism: Georgenia daeguensis; assembly: GCF_039537705.1. Taxonomy (NCBI): domain Bacteria; kingdom Bacillati; phylum Actinomycetota; class Actinomycetes; order Allobogoriellales; family Allobogoriellaceae; genus Georgenia; species Georgenia daeguensis. The sequence continues at coordinate 47,385 of NZ_BAABBA010000023.1, read as the reverse complement.
GGTGGGGGGACGACTCCGCCGAGCACCGGGTGAGCTCGGCCAAGACCCTGGGCACCGTGCTGCACCTGCTGCGCGGGACGCCGTACGTCTACCAGGGCGAGGAGCTCGGGATGACGAACGTGGGGTGGGCGGAGATCGACAGCTACCGCGACATCGAGACGCTGAACTTCTACCGCGAGTCCGTCTCCGGCGGCGCGTCCGACGGGGAGGTGATGGCCGGCATCGGGCCGGTCTCGCGGGACAACGCACGCACGCCGATGCAGTGGGACGACTCCCCGCACGCCGGGTTCACCACCGGCACGCCGTGGCTGTCGGTCAACCCCTCCTACGTGCAGATCAACGCCGCGGCCGCCGTCGCGGACCCGGACTCCGTCCTGCACCACTACCGCCGCCTGATCGAGCTGCGGCACACCCTCGAGGTGGTGGTGGACGGCCGGTTCGCCCTGCTGCTGCCCGAGCACGAGCAGGTCTTCGCCTACACCCGGACCCTCCCGCGAGAGGGGCCCGTCACCGGTGCGGGCGGCTCCGTCGACGGCGCCCTGCAGCCCCGGATGCTGCTCGTGGTCGCCAACTGCTCCAGCGCGCCGGCCGAGGTGACGCTGACCGGCATGGCCGCACCGCTGGCCGGCGATCTGCTCCTGACCACCCACCCCGACGGCGCACCCGCGGAGGGAGAGCTCGTCGCGCTGTCCCCGTGGGAGTCCCGGGTCTACGCGCTCTGAGCGCACCGGCGGTGGGGACGAACGTCTCTCACCACGGCCGCGACCGCGTGCGAGCGTGGGAGCAGCGGGACGGACCGCCGTCGGAGCGCGGACGCCCGCCGACGAGGAGTCGTGGTCGCCATGGGCGCACTGGTCGTTTACGAGTCGATGTACGGCAACACCCGGGCCGTCGCCGAGGCGGTCGCCGAGGGGCTGCGGACCGTGATGCCGACCGAGGTGGTGGAGGTGGGCCAGGCCCCCGAGCTGGAGTCGCTCGAGACGGACCTGCTCGTCGTCGGCGCGCCGACGCACGCGTTCGGGCTGAGCCGGCCGGAGACGCGGCGCGACGCCTACGAGCGTGCCGGTCACCCCGTCATCTCCGAGGCCACGGGCGTGCGCGAGTGGCTGGGCGCGGCGTACAGCGTGCGTGAGCACCTGCCCGTCGCCTCCTTCGACACGCACGTCAAGGCTCCCTTCCCCGGCTCTGCGCACGCTAGCGTGGCGAAGCGGATCGCCCGGCTCGGTGGCGAGCCCGTCGGCCGCGGCCAGAGCTTCCGGGTGCACGGGTACGAGGGGCCGCTTCTCGACGGCGAGATCGAGCGGGCTCGCACCTGGGGCGCCGAGCTCGGACGGCTCGTCGCGGGTGACCGGGTGGCGTAGAGCAGGCCATTTGGGCGTCGAGGTGGCGGGGCCGGTAACCTGTTCCCCGGTCCCCGCCCTCGTAGCTCAGGGGATAGAGCACCGCTCTCCTAAAGCGGGTGTCGGCAGTTCGAATCTGCCCGAGGGCACCGTGCGTCACCGAGGCGCTTCGCCACGTTGGCGTGAGCGCCGACGACGAGCGGGGCGGGCGGTGCGCCCCAGGTCGTGCCTCGTGAGCGACCCGGTGCTCCAATGGTCAGGTGCGGTTCGACCTCGAGACCACGGCATCGCCGGAGCAGGTGCGTCGCGCGCTGACGGACTTCACGGACCGCCGGCTGCAGATCTGGAGCCGCACGCTCGACCCGAGGACCTATGAGCTGCGGGACTCCGGGGAGACCTGGGCCGAGGCGCGTGAGAGCAGCTCCGGGTCACCGTTCTGGGTGGTCGTCCGCTACGACTGGTCCGATCCCGACGTCGTCAGGTGGACGGTGACCCAGAGCAGCTACGGCGGCGGCGGCGAGGGCTTCGTGCGGACCTCGCCCCTGGGCGACGGCGGTAGCCGGGTCCACGCGGAATGGAGCTACAGCGGCGCACGGTGGACCCAGAGACCGCTGCTGTTCCTGCTCCAGCAACGCCCGATGGTCGTGCTGATCTCGCGGATGTGGACCTCCGCGTTCAACCGTTACGCCCTCGAGGACGGACGCTGAAACCGGTGCGCTCCGGTCGCCGGCTGTCGGCTGTCGGCTGTCCGTGGTACTTCCCAGTCCCGGGCGTGGTCAGCTTCCTGGAACACCTCACTGCGTACCTCCGTGGCTACGCGCACTTCAGGTAGCGCAGCCGGGAAGCAGCAGAGAAAGCGTCACTCCGTGGGGGCCGCCGGCGTCGCGATCTCCGGCTGCAGCGGGGACGGCACGCCGTCCGCCGGCGCCTGCTCGGCGGGCGTGGGCGACTCGGTCGGGGCGGGCGACGGGTCCTCGGACGCGGGTGCGTCGTCGGCGGGAGGCGTGACCTCCTCGGCGTCGGAACCCGGCTCGGGCTCCGTCGTCGGTGCCTCCTCGGCGATCTCGCCGTCGGTCCCGGTGGGCTGCTCCACGCCGGGCGGCGGGGTGGCCGGGTCGGTGACCTGGTCCTCCGTCTCAGTGCGGGTGCCGTCCTCGGGGACCGTCCCGGGCCCGGAGTCTGTCGTCTCCGGCTCGACGGCGGCCGGCGCGTTGCCGAAGAGCGAGGTGCCGGCGCCCTCCTCGCCACGGACGACGTTGGCCAGCGGCTTGCCCGCGGCGAGCTCGACGAGCGTCACGGCCGCGAGCACGGCGGCGAAGAACGCGACGACGGTGATGACGATCTTGCGGTAGCCGTACCGGTCGACCACGGCGCGCCAGGCCGCCCGGAGCCGGTCCGCCCGGCCGCCGGCGGCGGCAGCCGCCGCAGTGCTCCCACCGGCGACGGCGGGCACGGAGCCGTCGACCACCGTGGCCGCCTCGAGGGCGACCGTCGAGCCGTCGGTGGGGCCGTCGGAGAGCGCGATGGTGGCGGTGGTGCCGGCGTGCGTGCGCGCCCGCACCTTGCGCACCGGCGGTGCGGCCGCCACGCGGGCGGCGGTCCGGCGCAGCGAGCTGGTGTACAGGTAGTTCGCCAGCACGGTCACGACGCTCGAGAGTGCCGCGCCGATGATGGTCCCTGCCACGCCGAGGGTGGAGAGGAGGCCGGTCGCAGTGACCGCGGCGAGGGCGCTCGCGGTGACCTGGACGCCGGACGGCCTGTCGGACGGGGCGTCCTTCTCCGGCTCGGGCTCCTGCTCGGGGGAGAGGCGGGACGTCTCGGGCGCCGCGACGGCCGGGCGGGGTGCGGCCGCGTCCGGTGCGTGCGGGTCTGCGGGGGCGGGATCGTGCTCGGGTCGTGAGGTGGCGTGAGGCCGACTGTCGAGGCTCATATGCCTTCCAAGGTTACTGACGGTCGGCTCTGAAGTGTCAGGTCGCGGGACATTGGCGGTGTTCGTTTGCTCACGCCGAGGTGCCCGCCCGGCGCGGCTAGGGTGGCGCCACCGGATCTCAACGTGGGGGAGCGACTCGTGGACCAGCGCATCGGGGTGGGGATCATCGGGCTGGGCACGATCGGGGTCGCCCACGCGCGCGTCCTGCACGAGCTGGGGGACCGGGTGCGCCTGGTCGCCCACAGCGGCGGAAGCCCCGCCGCCGCCGCGGAGGCCGGGTGGCCCGACGCCGTCAAGGTCGGCCACGACGACGTCGCCACCCATCCCGGCGTGCAGATCGTCGTCGTCTGCTCGCCCTCCGCGATGCACGCGGCCCAGACGCTCGCGGCGCTCGACGCGGGCCGGCACGCCGTCGTCGAGAAGCCGCTGTCCCTGACCGTGGGGGAGGCCGACCGGATCACCGCGCTCGCCGCGGAGCGCGGGCTGACGGTCGCCATGATCTCCCAGCGCCGCTTCGAGCCGGAGAACCTCTACCTCAAGGCGCGCCTGGACGCGGGCGACCTGGGCGAGCTGCGTCTGGCGCGCACCCACGTGCACTGGTGGCGCGACGACGCCTACTACGCTGCCGCGCCGTGGCGCACCACCGCCGACGGCGGCGGTGGGTCCCTGCTCAACCAGGGCATGCACTACGTCGACATCCTGCGCTGGCTGTGCGGGGAGGTGGTCGCCGTGACCGCCCAGCAGGCCACCCTCGCCCACCCGATCGACACCGAGGACACCACGGTCGCCACGGTCCGTTTCGCCTCCGGGGCGCTCGGCCTGATCAGCACCTCCACCGCCACCTACCCGGGCTCGCCGGCCACCCTGGCGCTGGACCTCTCCCGTGGTGGCATCGAGGTCGCGCAGGGCCGCGTGCTGCGCTGGGACGTCGACGGCGTCCCCGCCCCCGACGTCGGCGCGGCACCCGCCGGTGATGTCACGGGCGCGTCGGACCCGCGCGGGATCGGGATCGGCGGGCACCTGGCGCAGTGGCGGGACGTCCTGGACGCCGTCGCGCAGGGCCGGCCGCCCGCGGTCGACGCCGCCGACGCGGCCCGCACCATCCGCCTGCTCAGCGCCATCGGTGAGGCCGCCGCCACCGGCCGGACCGTGGACCCGGCCGCGCTGAGCTGACCGGGAGGGTGGCAGGGTCCTGCCACGTCCACTTCCGGCCGCGCCACGAGGGCCTCAACGGGCCGTGACACCCGTCGCGCCCGGTTACCTTCGTCTCGTCCCGGGCTTCCGGAGGGACGTCCCGCGAGGGGCGTGGGGGCCCGGGGCCGAAACTTCCCGGCGCGGGACGGCAGGCCCGGCGTGCGCCGGTACCTGGACGTGCTTGCGCGCGGGCACTGCCAGGCGCCATGCTGTGCGCCAGATGGAGCGCGACGCCTGCCCCCCCTGCGCGTCGCGCTCCATCCACAAGGGCCGCCGCAGCGCGCCGTCGCCGCCGCACGGTGCCCCGCTCCCGGCCTCCCGTTCCACGCTGGAGCCGCCTCCGGCCGCGTCGCCGCGGGCCTGCGCCACATGTGCGACGACGCCACGGCGCGGCTCCCCGCTCCTCGGGCCCGCGCTGCCTACCTTGGAGAAATGACCCCTCCTGCGCTCTTCTTCCGCGGCGGGGCTCCGCGCCGTCACGCCGCCGCCCCGACCGCCCAGGACAGCCGGGCCCGCACGTCCGAGACCGTCGTCCCCGACGCGCCCGCGCCGGGCTCCGCGTTCGGCCGGGGCGTCGGGCGCACCGCCCCGGCGTCCGGCCGCCCACGCCCGCGGCCCGTCGCCGCGGAGCGGGCCGCCACGGTGGAGACGGCGGTGGCCGGCTGGCGCCGCAACCTCGTGCAGCTGGGCGGCACCAGCACCCTCGCCGACCTCACGCTGCTGGGCGACGCCGTCATCGACCTCACCGCCGCGCACCCCTCCGGCATCGCTCAGCTCTACGCCGGGCGGACCACACGCCTGAGCAACCTCGTGCGCGAGGGCAGCGCCCAGCTCGCCGCCCGCCGCGCCGCGCGCACCGTGCGCGCCCGGGCGGACGAGATGGCCCACCGCTACGGCATCGCGCCGACCTACCTCGCCATCGGGGTGGCCACGTGGACCGAGCTGCCAGAGCCCGTCGTCGAGGAGACGGACGACGCGGGCACGGTGGTCCTCGAAGCCTCCAGCGACCCGGGGCACGCGCACGCCGACCACGCCGCGACCTCCGCCGGCAGCCCGGCCACGTCCGGGAGCCCTGCCACGTCCGCCGGCCCCGAGGCGTCCGGCAGCCACCAGGGAGCGGGCGACGTACCCGCAGGGACGGAGGATGTCGACGCGCCTGCGGGCGGAGCCTCTGCCGTCTCCCCGGCCGAACCCGCTGTCTCCTCGCCCGACCCGGCTGTCTCCTCGCCCGACCCGGCTGTCTCGCAGGCCGGCCCCGCGCCCGCGACCCACGCCGGGCCGGCGGCCGACGCCGTCGCCACGCCGTCCCCGGTCACGCCCGCCGCGCCGCGCACCCGGGTGCGCACCATCCACGCCCCCGTGCTGCTGCGCGCCGTGCGGCTGAACGCCCACCCGGGCCCCGAGTCGGACTTCGACATCGACCTCGAGGCAGCCATCGAGGTCAACCCGGTGCTCGTGCGCGCCCTGCGCGCCGCCGGGGTGGGCGTCGACGTCGCCGCCGTGGCCCGCGCGGCTTACACCGAGCACGGTTTCTCCCCGCGCGGGGCGCTGCTGCGCCTCGCGGAGCTGGGCCGCGAGCACCTCGCCGGCTTCGAGCTCTCCGAGCGCATCGTGGTGGGCCCGTTCGTGCACCCCGGCCAGGTGCTCGTCGACGACCTGGACGCCATGCGCGAGTTCCTCCCGGGCTCCGACGTCGTCGCCGCCCTCGCCGGCGACGAGGACGCCCGCGCCGCGCTCGACGTGCCGCCACCCCCGCACGTCCCCGCAGACCGTGCTCCGGAGGACGAGCGCGGGGTCGGCGACCTCGACGTCGACCAGGCGCACGCCGTGGACGCCGTCGCGGCCGGCCGGCACGTGTTCCTCGACGCCCCGCCCGGCGCGGACGTCGCGGGGACCGTGGCCGCCGTCGTCGCGGACGCCGCCGCCTCGGGGCGCACCGTCCTGTACGTGCCCGGCTCGCGGCGTACCGGCCGCACGCTGCTCGCCCGCCTGGAGGACCTCGGCCTGGGCGACCTGGCGCTCGACCTGTCCTCCGACGCGCGGTGGCGGTCCACCGCGGCCGAGCGCCTGCGCGAGGGCCTGAACCCGATTCCGCCGGAGGTGGACGACGACGGCGTGCGCACCGTCCGCCGCGAGCTCACCGAGGTGCGCTCCCGCCTGGGCAGCTACGTCACCGGCCTGCACGCCGTCCACGAGCCGTGGGGCGTCTCGGCCTACGACGCGCTGCAGGCTCTCGCGCGGCTGACGTCAGCCCGGCCCGGCCCCCGCACTCGGGTGCGCCTCGACGCGGCGACGCTGCGACGGCTCGGCGACGGCGGGCTCGAGGACGCGCGCGAGCGCCTCGCCCGTGCCGCGGCGCTGGGCGCCTTCACGCTCCGACCGCACGACACCCCCTGGTACGGCGCTCGCCTCACCGACGGGCCCACCGCCTCGGCGGCGCTCGAGCGCACCCAGCGCCTGGGCGAGCTGACGCTGCCCACGCTGCTCGGCCAGGTCGAGCGCGTCGCCGCCCAGACCGGCCTCGAACGTGCCACCACCCTCGACGCCTGGAGCGAGCAGCTGCGCATGCTCGACGGCGTGGCCGAGGCCCTCGACGTCTTCCTCCCGCAGATCTTCGAGCGCTCCGCCGCGGACATGGTCGTCGCCACCGCCACGTCGGCGTGGCGCAAGGAGAACGGCGTCTCCATGAAGGGCTCGGTGCGCCGCCGGCTGCGCAAGCAGGCGAAGGACCTGCTGCGTCCGGGCCGGCCGGTGAGCGACCTTCACGCCGAGCTCGTCCGTGTCCAGGAGCAGCGGGAGATCTGGCGGCGGCACAACCCCGCCGGCGGCTGGCCCCGGCTGCCCGACGGGTTGGCGGAGATCAAGGCCACCGAGGCGCAGGCCCGGGCGGACGTGGAGCAGCTCCAGGACGTCATCGGCGCCGGGGCGGGCAACGACGACCTCTTCGCCGTCCCCCTCCCGGCCCTGACCGAGCGGATGAAGGAGCTCGGCCTCGACGCGCCGGCGCTGCGGCTGCTGCCCGAGCGCACCCGGCTCCTCGGCGAGCTGCGCCAGCAGGGGCTCGGCGGGCTCGTGGACGACCTGGCGCAGCGGCGCGTCCCCACCGCCCTCGTCGGGTCCGAGCTCGACCTGGCCTGGTGGAGCTCGGTGCTCGAGCAGATCCTGCGGACCGACCCCGCCCTCGCCGGCCTGGACGGGCCCGCGCTGAAGGCGCTCGCCGCCCGGTTCCGTGGGCTCGACGAGGCCCAGGTCGCCTCTCTCGTGGGTCCGGTGCGGCGCGCCGTCGCCGCCCGGGTGCGCACCGCCGTCCGCGACCACCGCGAGGAGGCGGCCCGGCTCTACCGCGCCCTGGGCGCCGACCACGGGGCGAACCTGCGCGAGACCCTGGGCGCCTACCCGCACGTGGCGCCCGTGGCGCGCCCGGTGTGGCTGGTCGCGCCGATGCTCGTCCCCCAGGTCCTGCCCGAGGGGCCGAACGTCGACCTGCTCGTCCTCGACGGCGTGCAGCACCTGCCCGTCGAGCAGGCGGTCTCCCTGCTGGCCCGGGCGCGCCAGGTCGTCCTCGTCGGCGACTCCCGCCGTGGTGGCGACGGTCTGGTGGGCGCGCTCGCTCCGCTGCTGCCCGCCGTGACGCTCCCGACGGGCCGCGCGGAGCGCGACGAGGGAATCTCCGCGTTCCTGGCCACGCACGGCTACGACGGCGTCATCCGCTCCGTCCCGGCCCCGCCGTCGGCCTCGCGCATGCGCCTGGACCTCGTGGAGGGCTTCGGGATGCCGGCACCCGGCAGCGACGCGGTGGAGTCGGTGCAGTCCGAGGTCGACCACGTGGTCGACCTCGTGGTGGACCACGCGCTCTCCCGCCCGGAGCAGTCCCTCGCCGTCGTCGCCCTCAACGCCCGCCACGCGGAGCGGGTCCGCGAGGGCGTGAACGCCGCGGTGGCCGGCAGCCCCGCGGTGGCGGACTTCTTCCGGTACGACCGTGACGAGCCGTTCACGGTGGTGGAGGTCGACGCCGCCGGCGGGCTGCGCCGCGACGTCGTGATCCTCTCGGTCGGCTTCGGCAAGACCCCGCACGGACGTGTGCTGCACCGGTTCGGGCCGATCTCCGCGCCGGACGGCCTCGCCTGCCTCGTCGACGCCCTCGACGCCGTGCGGCACCAGCTCGTGCTCGTCAGCTGCATCGGCCCCGGCGACCTGGACCGCTCACGCCTGCGCCAGCCCGGGCCACAGCTCCTGGCCGACCTCATCGAGCAGTCGGCCACCGGCGACCTGCCCGTCGAACAGCCGGACTCCGCGCCCGCCGAGAGCCCCGACCAGCTCCTGGTGGACCTGGCCGAGCGGCTCTGGCGCCTCGGCCTGACCGTCGTGCCGCGCTACGGCGTGGAGGGCGGGGTGCGCATCCCCCTGGCGATCGGCCACCCCGACCTGCCGGGCGAGCTGCTGGTGGCGGTGCTGACGGACGACGCCGAGTACGTGGCCGAGCAGTCGCTGCGACGCCGCGACCGGCACTGGGTGCAGCGGCTGACCGCGCGCGGCTGGCGGGTGCACATGGCGTTCTCCACCGCGGTGTTCATGGACCCGCAGGCCGAGGCGCAGGCCATCCTCGAGGCGGTGCTCGAGGTCGTCGAGGAGAGGCGGGCCGCCGCGCTCGCCGCCCGGCCCGCGGCACCGGGGATGACCGCGCTGCCGCACACCTACGACACCGGCGCGGAGCCGTCCGACGCCCCGGACGGTGCGCCGCATGCGGCCGAGGCTGCCGAGGGCGACGGCGTCGCGGCCGGCGTCGTGACCGAGCCGAGCACGACGGAGCCGGGCGGGACCGCGGAGCCCACCGTCCGGCCTCGCGCGGTTCCGGTGCGCGACCGGGGTCCGCGCCCGCCGGTGGTGCGCAGCCTCCCGCTCGCCGCGTACAGCGACGACCAGCTCGACGATCTCGTCGCCTGGATCGAGTCCGACGGCGCCGAGCGGGAGGACACTGAGCTGGTGGAGGAGCTGCGCGCCGAGCTGGCGCTGACGCGCCGCGGTGCCCAGGTGGACGCCGTCCTCGGGCACGTGGTCCGCCGGCGGGCGCGATGAGCACCGGAGCGAGCGAGGGGCCGGACCCGGGCGAGGGGCCGGACCCGAGCGAGGGGGCAGGCACGGCCGGGCAACCCCGTGCGCGCGGGCGTCACCGTCGCGTCGTGGCGCTGTCGGAGGTGGACCGGCGCCGCCTCGAGGCGGGCGAGATCGCCGACCCGGTCGACGCCCTGCACGCCCCGGACGCCGGGGCGGTGGAGGTCTCCGACGAGCCCGGGCACGGCGAGGGCCCCAACGACGCCCGCCTGCTCCGGGACGTCCCGCCGCACTGGGGGCGCCGCTGAGCACGGCCGGCACGACGAGGGCCCGCCACGTGGCGGGCCTTCGCGATTGTCAGTGGAGCTGGTGGGTGCCGACGACCGAGCCTCCGTTGCTGCCGCGCTGCTGAGCGGCGAGCAGGTCGCGGATCTCGGTGAGCACGCGGACGTCCTCGGCGGGCGCCGCCGGCTCGGTCTCCTCCACCTTGCGGCGGGCGGCGAGCTTGTTCATCGGCAGGACGACGAGGAAGTACAGCGCCGCGGCGACGAGCAGGAAGTTCACCAGTGCCGTGAGGATGGAGAAGGGCAGCACCTGGGCGCGGTCGTCGCCGGAGCCGAGGGTGATGACCCAGAGGTTGTCGAAGTTGGGCTTGCCGAAGATGCCCCCGATGAGCGGGTTGAGCACCTTGGTCACGATCGAGTTGACGACCTCGGTGAACGCGGCGCCGATGACCACGCCGACGGCGAGGTCGACCGCGTTGCCGCGCGAGATGAATTCCTTGAAACCGGCGAACATCCTTCAGATCCTTACGTGACGAGCGCGACGCGGGGCTCCGGCGTCACGGGCTGCGGAGAACGGCGCGCAGAGGCGCCCAGGCGCTCGAGCCAACGAGAACGGTAGCGACTCTGTCACTCGCGGCAACGTAGAGGTACGTGACGCTCCCCGTGCCGGGCTCGAGGAGCCCGCCACCCGACTCCGGGGTCCAGGTGGCCAGGACGACCACGTCCCGGGCGACGACCTCGGCCTTCACCTCCACCCCCGTGTCGCTGCCGGCGGCGACGAGGTCGATACGCTGCCCCGGCTCGGCGAGGCGAGCGGTGGCGGCGTCGGCGACCGGCACCGGGACGACGACGGTGCCCGGCGGCGCCGCGGACGCCAGGCCCGGCCCGGCGAGCATGGCGGGCTGCAGCGCGGTGCCTGCCGCGAGGCCGACGGCGAGCGGCCGCCCCACGGCGTCGTCGGCGTCACGGAGCACGCCGGCCGGCTGGCTGCCGACCGGGAGTGCCTCCACACGTACGTCGTCGGCGGCGAGCACGCTGCCCGCGGGCAGATCTGCGGCGAGCGTGAGCACCCGCTCGGCCGGAGGGTCCGGCGGGCGCAGGGCGGTGACAGCGACCGCGGCGGCGCAGGCGAGGCACAGGGCGGCGAGGAGGTGCCGCCGTCGCCACAGGAGGCGGCGCGCGCGGGCGGCGGGGGAGCGGGACGGCGGGACCGGGGTGCGAGCGCGCATGCCGCGACGCTAGGAGAGGCAGCCTGCCGGTCGGCCACGGCGTCGTGGCGGCTGTGGACGGCGGTGCGGCGAACGTGACTGTGGACGCGCGGGGCGGCGAACGCTTCTGTGCACGCGCGGTGGGGCGAGCACGGGTGTGGACGGTCCCGGGCTCCGGAGGCGGCCCGGACCGTCCTTCCACCCACTGCCGGGAACCCCGGCGAGGGCCGCGCGGGCGAGGGCCCGCGCGGTGCGGCCGGGCAGGGGGCCCGGCCGGTGGATCAGCTGGCCGCGGCAGCCTTCGCCGGAGCGGAGGAGGACGACGTGGACGAGGAGGACTCGCTCGAGGAGGAGCTCGTGGAGGACGAGGTCTCCTTGGGCGCCGCCGGCGAGGACGCCGTGGAGCCGGAGCGGGAGTCGGTGCGGTAGAAGCCCGACCCCTTGAACACCACTCCGACGGAGTTGAAGAGCTTGCGCAGTGCGCCGCCGCACTCGGAGCAGACCGTGAGGGCGTCGTCGCTGAACGACTGCTTGACCTCGAACTCGTTGCCGCACACTGTGCACCGGTAGGCATACGTGGGCACTGCTGACCTCCGTCGGGACGAGGGCGGATTCTGGCACTCCGCCGCACCGAGTGCCAATCGTACTCCCGGCGCGCTCGACGTCGCACGGTGACGCTGCACACCCCGACCGGGATGCCGGGCGAGGTCCCGCCCCCCGGTTAGGCTCGGCTCGTGCAAGGTCGGTCCGCGCTGCAGAAGGCGCTCCTCATCGTCCCCGCGGTGCTCGTGGTGGTGCTCGTCGCCGGTCTGCTCGTCGGAGCGGGCGTCGTCCGCCGCCCGCTGCCCGACCACACGGGCAGCCAGCGGCTCGAGGGCCTGGACGGGACGGTCGAGATCATCCGCGACGAGCTCGGCGTGCCGCAGATCTACGCGGGCACCGACGCGGACCTCATGCGCGCCCAGGGGTACGTCCACGCCCAGGACCGCTTCTTCGAGATGGACTACCGGCGGCACGTCACCGCGGGCCGGCTCTCCGAGCTGGTCGGTGACAACGAGGCTGCGCTCTCGGCCGACCTGGTCATCCGCACCTTCGGCTGGCGCCAGGTCGCCGAGCAGGAGTGGGACCTGCTCACCGACGAGTCGCGTGCCCTCTACGAGGCCTACGCCGACGGCGTCAACGCCTACCTGGACTCGCGGGAGGCCTCCGAGCTGGGACTGGAGTACACGGTGCTCGGTACCACCACGGAGCTGGGCCCGATCGAGCCCTGGGAGCCGGTCGACTCGCTCGCCTGGCTCAAGGCCATGGCCTGGGACCTGCGCGGCAACTACGACGCCGAGCTCGGGCGGGCGGCCAACCTGCGGACGCTGGGCGACGTCGCCCGCACCGAGGAGCTCTACCCCGAGTACCCGTACGACTCGCACACCCCGATCATCGCCGGTGCCAGCACGCCGGGGCCCGCGGCCGCCCAGCCGGAGCAGCCCGCAGCCTCCGCCGGGACCGACACGAACGCCGCGGGCCGCGAGGGGACGACGGCGGAGGGCGACGTCGTCGCCGCCTCCGGCGCGGAGGTGACCGCCGCGCTCGGCGGGTTCGAGGCCGGGCAGGCCCTCGCGGACGCCGCCCGGGCGCTGGACGCGGTGCCGGTGCTCCTCGGCGAGGGGGAGGGCGTGGGGTCCAACTCCTTCGTCGTCTCCGGCGAGCACACCGCCAGCGGCAAGCCCCTCCTGGCCAACGACCCCCACCTCGCCCTCGACGCCCCCGGGCTCTGGTACCAGGTCGGGCTGCACTGCACGGGCGGGGAGGAGGCCTGCTCCCTCGACGTCGCCGGGTTCTCCTTCGCCGGCCTGCCCGGCGTGGTCATCGGGCACAACGACCAGCTCGCCTGGGGGCTGACCAACCTGGGCGCCGACGTCACCGACTTCACCCTCGAGCGCCTCTACGACGACGGCACCTACCTGCGCGACGGTGCCCGCGTCCCGCTCCAGACGCGGCGAGAGACCATCGAGGTCAACGGCGGCGAGCCGGTGATCACGACCGTGACCACCACCGAGCACGGCCCGATCGTCTCCGAGGTCCTCGCCGACACCGGCGTTGCCGGCAGCGTCCCCGTGCCCGAGGGCGCCCCGCCCGCCGGGTTCTCCGGCTACGCCGTCGCCCTGCAGTGGACGGCGCTGACCCCCGGGCGCACCGGCGACGCGATCTTCGCCATCAACCGGGCCCGCGACGCGGAGGACATCGCCGCGGCGGCCGCGCTGCTCGAGGTCCCGGCGCAGAACATCGTCTTCGCCACCGCCGACGGCGACATCGGCTACCAGGCGCCGGGCAAGATCCCCGTGCGCGCCGCGGTGCCGGACGCGCCGGTCCCGTCGGACGGCTCGTGGCCGCGCCCGGGCTGGGACTCGCGCTACGACTGGCAGGGGTTCGTGCCGCCGGAGGACATGCCCTCGGCCCTCAACCCGCCCGAGGGTTTCGTCTCGGCGGCGAACCAGGCGGTGGCGCCGGCCGGGCAGGGCCCCTTCCTCACCACCGACTGGGACGCCGGCTTCCGCAGCCAGCGGATCCGCGCGCTCATCGAGCACGAGATCTCGCAGGGCGAGCCCGTCGACGTCGCGGACATGAACGCGATCATGCTCGACGACGCCAGCCCCTTCGGTCCCGCCGTGCTGCCCGCCCTGCTCAGCGTCGACGTCGACGACCCGTTCGTCGAGGACGCGGTCGACCTGCTGCGCGAGTGGTCGGCGGAGGGCTTCCCGGCCCACACGTCGAGCGCGGGGGCGGCGTACTTCAACGCCGTGTGGGGCAACGTTCTCCAGCTCACCTTCGCGGACGACCTGCCGGCCTCCCAGGCTCCCGACGGCGGAGCCCGGTGGCTGCTGGTGGTCCAGCGCCTGCTCGAGGACCCGCAGGACCCGTGGTGGGACGACCGCACCACGGTCAACATCGTGGAGGGACGCGACGAGATCCTGCGGCAGGCGCTGGTGCTCGCGCGCCAGCAGCTGACCAACACCATGGGCAAGGATCCGGGCGGCTGGCAGTGGGGCAAGCTGCACCGGTTCGCCCCGCAGCACCCCGTGCTCGGGGGCGAGGGCGTGCCGACGCTGGTCCGGCGCGTCTTCAACCCGGGAGCGGTGGAGGTCGCCGGCGGCACCTCGATCGTCGACGCCACCTCGTTCGACACGGCCGCCGTCGACGAGCTCGGCCGCCCCGACTTCACCGTCACGGCGGGGCCGTCGATGCGCATGGTCGTGGACCTGGCGGACCTGGACGCCTCGACCTGGGTGACGACGACCGGGTCGTCCGGCCATCCCGGCTCGGACCACTACACCGACCAGATCGACGCGTGGGCGGCCGGGGAGACCTTCCCGTGGCCGTTCAGCCGCGAGGCGGTGGAGGAGGCGGCGTCGGCGACGCTGACGCTCGCGCCGCCGGAGTGACGCCCGGGGCGCGCCTCAGCGCTCGGTACGGGGCTCCGCCGCGCTCAGGTCGCCGGCCTGCGCCGCCAGTGCGTCTCGCTGGAACCGTGACCCCTCGAGGAGGAACCAGCGCTCGGGGGTGATGACGGCCGGGATGGCGACGTCGTGGTCGTCCACGGGGAGCAGCATGTCCGCGATGAGCTCCTCGTCGTAGACCATGGCGAACACCTGCGCGCCCGGCCGGATCAGGCGCAGGACGCGGTCGTACCAGCCGCCGCCCTGCCCCAGCCGCGTGCCGCGGGCGTCGACGGCCAGGGCCGGGGCGATGACGACGTCGGCCTCGGCGATCGCCTCGGCCGGCAGTACCGGGCCCGAGGGTTCGGGGGGCCGGCCCGGCGCCCGCACCGCGAGGTCGTCGGCGCCGCGGTACTCGGCCCAGTCACGGTTCAGGCCGGGCCCCAGCACGGGCAGGAGCACGCGGGTGCCGCGCTCGCGCAGCGCCTCGAGGAGGGGCCCGGAGTCCGGCTCGGTCGAGCGCGAGACGTAGGCCGCGACGCACCGTGCGTCGCCGACCGCCTCGAGACCGTTGGCGGCGAGGGCGCTCGCCGCCCGCGCGCGCTCGCTCTCGGAGCGCTGGGAGCGGGTCTCCCGGACGATCGGCCGGAGCACCTGCTTCGCGTCCTCTGCCTCGTAGCCGTCCGTCCGTGGAAGCGCGAGCTGCGTGCGGTGCATGGCCCCAGTCTTTCAGCCGCGACCGTCACAAACCACCAGATCCGTGCGTTTCGCCGACCGCGGAAGGCGGCGTGCCGTGCGACGGCCCGTCATCCCCCGTTCACCGGCGCCCGTTAGCCTCGGGCTATGTCAGCACACGAGAACGCTCCCCGTACCAGGGTCCGCAAGGCGGTCGTGCCGGTGGCCGGCCTGGGTACCCGTTTCGCCCCCGCCACGAAGGCGATCCCCAAGGAGATGCTCCCCGTGGTGGACCGTCCGGCCATCGAGTACGTGGTCGAGGAGCTCGCCGAGGCGGGGATCGACGACGTCCTGATGGTCACCGGCCGCGGCAAGGGGGCCATCGAGGACCACTTCGACGCCGCCCCCGAGCTGGAGGCCACCCTCGAGCGCAAGGGGGACGCCGCCCGCCTCGCCGCGGTGCGCCGCTCCTCCGGCCTCGCCCACCTGCACTTCGTGCGCCAGGGCGAGCCCAAGGGGCTGGGCCACGCGGTCCTGCAGGGCAAGGACCACGTCGGCGACGAGCCGTTCGCCGTCCTCCTCGGCGACGACCTCATCGACGCGCGCGACACGCTCCTGACCGACATGATCGCCGTCCAGGAGCGCCTCGGCGGCTCGGTCATCGCCCTCCTCGAGGTGGACCCCGCCCAGATCAACCTCTACGGCGCCGCCGCCGTGGAGCCGACCGACACCGCGGTCGGAACGCTCGGGCAGGGCGACGTCGTCAAGGTCTCGGAGCTGGTCGAGAAGCCCCCGGTGGAGGAGGCGCCCTCCAACCTCGCCGTCATCGGCCGCTACGTGCTCCACCCGGCGGTCTTCGGCGTGCTCGAGCAGACCGGGCCCGGGCGCGGCGGGGAGATCCAGCTGACCGACGCCCTGCAGACGCTCGCCCGGATGGATCCCTCCGAGGGCGGCGGCGTGCACGGCGTCGTCTTCCGCGGGCGCCGCTACGACACCGGCGACAAGCTCGACTACCTCAAGGCGGTCGTGCAGCTCGCCGCCGACCGGGACGACCTCGGGTCGGACTTCACCGCGTGGCTGGAGGCGTTCGTCCACGGCCGCCGGGTGGAGCTCGGCTCCGCCCCCGCCGCCGGCCCCGGGGCGAGCGAGCCCCACGCGCCAGTCGGGCCGTGAGGAGCGTCCAGGAGCACCTCGCGGCGTGCCTGGCGGCGGTCGGGCCGCTGCCGCCGCTCGAGGTCGTCCTGCCCGACGCCGTCGGCTGCATCCTCGCGGAGGACGTCGTGGCCGCCGCCGACCTGCCGGTGGCCGATCTCGCGGCCACCGACGGCTACGCCGTGCGGGCGGCGGACGTGGCGGAGGCGCGCCCGGACGCGCCGGTGACCCTGCGGGTCATCGACGAGGTGCGGGCGGGTGCGGTCGACCCGATCCACCTCGTGCGCGGCACGGCGGTGCGCATCGCCTCCGGCGCGCCCCTGCCCGTGGCCGCGGACGCCGTCGTGCCGATCGAGCAGACGGACTTCGGGCGCGCCACCGTCGCCGTGCGGACCGCCGCCGTCGAGGGGGAGAACGTGCGGCGGCGGGCCGAGGACCTGCGGGCGGGGGAGATCGTCCTCCCCGCGGGGGAGCGGGTCGGCGCCCGCCAGGTCGCGCTGCTCGCGGCCGCCGGCCGGGGCCGGGTCGGCGTCCATCCGCGCCCGCGGGTGGTGATCGTCTCCGTGGGCGACGAGCTGGTCGAGCCCGGCCGCCGCGCCGAGCCGGGCCAGGTCTACGACGCCAACGGCCATGCGCTCGCCACCGCGGTGCAGGACGCGGGCGCCGCGACGTTCCGCGTGGCCGCCGTCCCCGACGGGCGCCGCGAGCTGCGCGAGACCCTCGAGGACCAGCTCGTGCGGGCGGACCTCATCCTCACCACCGGGGGTCTCTCCTACGGCGGGAACGACACCGTCAAGGAGGTGCTCGCCCCGCTGGGTACGGTCCGCTTCGACAACGTCGCCATGTGGCCGGGTCGGCAGCTCGGCGTCGGGCACGTCGGGGACGGCACGCCGATCTTCGCCCTGCCCGGCGACCCGGTGGCCGTCCAGATCGCCTACGAGACGTTCGTGCGCCCCGCGCTGCGCACGATGGCCGGCTACGCCGAGCTCTACCGTGACTCCGTCCCTGCGGCCGTGACCGACGGCTGGTACTCGCCTGCCGGGCGGCGCGAGTTCGTGCGCGTCCACGTCACCGGCAGCCCCGCCGAGGGGTACCGGGCCGAGCCGGTGGGTGCGCCCGCCTCGCTGCTGCTCTCGGCGCTGGCCCGGTCCAACGCGCTCGCCGTGGTGCCCGAGGACGTCACCGACGTCCGGCCGGGGGACCGGCTGCACTGCCTCCTGCTGGACGCGTGAGGGAGCCGTGACCGCCGTCGTGCCGTGGCCGGTGACCCTGGTCGAGGACCGGGTGGGCCTGCGGCCGCTGCGCCAGCGCGACCGCGCCACCTGGGAGCGGCTGCGCCGCGCCAACGCGGCCTGGCTGGAGCGCTGGGAGGCGACGTCGCCCACCGGCGAGCCGCCGTCGACCTTCCGGTCCTACGTCCGGACCCTCGACCGGGGAGCCCGGGCCGGCACGGCGCTGCCGTTCGTCGTCGAGCTCGACGGCGAGCTCGTCGGCCAGCTCACCGTCTCCTCCATCACACGCGGGTCGTTCTGCTCGGCGACGATCGGCTACTGGGTCTCCGAGCACGTCGCGGGCCGGGGCGTGACCCCGCTCGCCGTGGCCATGGCGAGCGACTTCGCCTGGTACGAGGCGGGCCTGCACCGGATCGAGATCAACATCCGTCCGGAGAACGCCGCGTCGCTGCGCGTGGTGGAGAAGCTCGGCTTCCGGGACGAGGGGGTGCGGAGGCGGTTCCTGCACATCCAGGGCGACTGGCGCGACCACCGCTCGTTCGCGCTCACCGCCGAGGAGGTCCCCGGGGGGCTCGTGCGACGCTGGCGGGAGCGCGGCGGCACGGTGCGCTGAGGACGTTTCGGACCGGCGAATCACACTGGTGCAAGACACACCGCACGCCGGTCCTCCGCCCGGCAGCGGTGGGGACCTAGCGTAGTGCCGTGGAGCTTCAGGGGTACGTGGTCGTTGCGCTGACCCTGATTCTTCTCGGCTACCTGCTCCCGCACCTGGTGCGGACCAGGCAGCAGCTGCTCGACTCGCGTGTGGAGGACCGGTTCTCCGGCGATCTCCGCATCCTGGCCACGGCCGGGACGCCGGACACGGCCCAGGGAAGGGTCGTCCACCCCCGGGGCCACACCAGTGGCGCACGACCGTACCTGCACGACCCCGCCCGACGACCGGAGGCACCCATGAACAGGCCTCGTGCCCGCTCCGAGCGCGCCACGGAGGACGCCCGCGCCCTCGCCGCGGCCCGCGCGGCTCGTGCTGCCCGCGTCTCGCGCCGCGCGGCCGCCGCCCGGCGCCGCCTGGTGCTCACGGTCGCGCTGCTGCTCCTCAGCGGTGGCGCCTGGGCCGCGGTCGGGCTCGCCGGCGCCAGCTGGGCGCTCGCCGTCGTCCCGACCCTGCTGCTCGGCGCGGTGCTCGTCCTCGGCCGGCGCACCGCCGTCCGGGCAGCCGCGCACGACCGCCGCGACCGGGCGGAGATGGCGCGCCTCGAGGCCCGCCTGAAGGCCGTCTCGCGCCGGGCGCAGGCGGCCCCGCCGCGGCGCACCACCACCGGCACCGACCGGCGCGTGGCGTCCGGGGACGTCACCGGTCAGACCGGTGCTGAGGCCTCCGCAGAGCGCGATGTCGAGGTCACCGCCGAGCGACCCGGCACGTCCGCCGTCGACGGTCCGGGGGAGGACGACCTCGAGGCGCCCGTGGCCCGGGTGTCGTCGCGCGCCGAGTCGGTCGCCGGCGCGGCAGACTCCGCACCGGTCGCTCTCCCCGAGGGGGCGTCGAACGACTCCGGCGAGGACGACCCCGAGGCGCCCGCCGCTCGCACACAGGGCGTCGAGGTGTCCGCGGAGGAGGCACCTTCCGCGCACCGCGGCGACGGCGACGCGGACGGACTCGCCGACGGGACGGCGTCGACCGGCACGGTCGAAGCCGCCGACGACCGTCCGTGGACGCCCGTGCCGGTTCCCGCGCCCTCCTACACGCTCAAGCAGGACGCGCCCCGCCGCGACGTCGCACCCTACGAGACGGTCTCCGGCCCGACGGCGGCCGTGCCGCAGCGACCGAGCGTCGCGTCCCCCGCGGGTGCACCCGTGCAGGTCGAGGAGCCGGTCGCGCCCACGCTGGACCTCGACGCGGTCCTGGCCCGTCGCCGCGCCGCCGGCGAGTAGCTCGCGAGCTGGGGGCACCCGCACGTGACGTACGCAACTGGCGCGGAACGGCCTCCGATTTCGCACCACCGCCGGGGCCGGTGCTATCGTGGTCCGGTGCTCGCGAGGGCACGATGGGGCTATGGCGCAGTTGGTAGCGCGTCTCGTTCGCAATGAGAAGGTCGGGGGTTCGAATCCCCCTAGCTCCACTTCCGGAAGGTCCTTGACCAGGCATCAGCCAGGTCGGGGACCTTTCTCGTTCCTGGATGGCGCCGGCGCGGATGCCGTTCCACCCATCGCCGTCGAACGGTCCGCGCCGCTGCAGCAGGTCCACGCCGGAGGCGGGCGGGTGACCGTGACCCACACCTCGCGCCCCAGCACCGGCGCAGCGGGACGTTCGTCCCGTATGCTCGACCACGGCTCACGAGCCGCAACGGCGCATCGATGACACGACACGCGAGGTGCTCCACAGCAGCTTCTGACACGGCACGGTCGACCGCGTCTTCCGTACCCCACCGTCAGGAGCACCTTCTTGTCGTCCCATCACGCCCAGGCACCTGGCACCTCGCGCGCCGCGATCGGCATGATCGCCGTGGCCGCCGCCGCGGCCTTCCTCGCCACCTTCAACGAGACCTTCCTCAACGTCGCCCTCACGCCGATCATGACGGACTTCGGGATCGACGTCTCCGTCGTGCAGTGGCTGGCCACCGGCTACCTGCTGGTCGCCGCCGTCTTCGTCCCGGTCTCCAACGTCCTGTACCACCGCTTCCGCACCCGGCCGCTGTTCGTCGCCGCCGTGGCCTTCCTCGTGGTCGGCTCCGTCGTCGGCGCCCTCGCCCCGAGCTTCGGCGTCCTGCTCGCCGGCCGGCTGCTGCAGGCGGTCGGAACCGGCCTGCTCACCCCGATCGGCATGAACATCACCCTCGCGGTCGCCCCGCGCGAGAAGCTCGGCCTCGCCATGGGCATCATGGCCGCGATGACCACGCTCGGCCCGTCGATGGCGATCGTGGTGTCCGGCGCCCTGCTCTCCGTCGCGCCCTGGACGACCCTGATGTGGGTCTTCGGCGCGCTCTCGCTGATCGTCCTGCTGGCCGGCGCGGTGCTGCTGCGCAACGTCGCCGAGCTCGGCCGCCCCGTGCTAGACGTCCTCTCGTTCCTGCTCGTCGCCGTCGGCCTCGTGGGCCTGCTCTACGGCATCTCCACCGCGTTCAGCGGCTCCCCGCTCGTCGCCGCGATCACCGCCGCGGTCGGCATCCTGGCGCTCGCGGCGTTCGGCGTGCGCCAGAACCGGATCGAGCACCCGCTGCTGAACCTGCAGCCGTTCCGCAGCACCCCCTTCGTCCTCGGCGTCTCCATGACCATGCTGGGGCTGCTCTTCGTGTTCGCCATGAACGTGGTGATCCCGATCTTCCTGCAGTCCGTGAAGGGCCAGACGCCGATGGGCGCCTCCCTCACGCTGGCCCCCGGCATCCTCATGACCGTGGTCCTGGGCCCGGTCGCGGGCCGACTGTTCGACCGCCACGGCGGCCGCGTCATGATCCCCGCCGGCTTCGCGATCATGGCCGTCTTCGCCCTGCTGGTCGGCGCCGCCGCCGGCCACGAGTCGGTGCTGCTGTTCGCCGCGCTGTACGTGCCCGCGGTGCTGGCGACCTCGCTGGTCATCGGCCCCTCCCAGACCTTCGCGCTGTCCAGCCTGGACCGTCAGAGCAGCCCCCACGGCGTGACCGTGGTCAGCACCAGCTTCCAGATCGCCGGATGCCTGGGCACCTCGCTCGCCATCGGCGCGTACAACGCGCTGACCACCCGCGGCCTCGCGAGCGGCTCCGACCTGCTGGGCGCCTCGGTCCTCGGCTTCCGGGGCGCCGCCGTGCTGGTCGCCCTCACCTCGGTGGTCGGCGTCGTCCTCGCCTTCGCGGCCACCAGGGCCGCTCGGGCCGCCCGCGCGGCACGCGCCGCCGAGGCGGGGGAGACCATCGGTTCCGGCCGCGCGCACACCGTCGTGGACCTCATGAAGACCGACGTCTACGCGCTGAGCACCGAGCAGAACGTCCTTGAGGCCCTGCAGATGTTCACCGATCGCGGCATCTCCGGCGCGCCCGTGCTGCGCCCGGACGGGTCGCTGGCCGGCTTCCTCTCCGACGGCGACGTCATGCGGTACCTGTCGGCCGAGCACCCCAGTTCGACCAACATCTACTCCTTCGCCATCGGCGAGTCCGACGATCTCGAGGACGCCCTCGCGGACCTCGTGTCGCTGCCCGTGATGCGCCTGGCCACCCACGAGGTCGTCACGGTGGACGCGAACGACTCGATCGCCGACGCCGTCGCCGTGCTGTCCGACAAGCACCTCAAGAAGGTGCCGGTGGTCCGCGGCGAGAACGGCCCGATGATCGGGATCGTCAGCCGGTCCGCGGTCAATCGGCTGGCCATCTCCTCCTACCTCGCCTCCCGCGAGGAGCAGGCCCGGCCCGCCGACGGCGAGACCGGCGCCGTCGAGCGTGAGCCGCAGCTCGCCTGAGCCGACGGACGTCCCGTAGGTCACGACGAAGCGGGTGGGGTGCCGAGCAGTTCCCCGCCCGCTTCGTCGTTCCGGCACCGACGCAAGCCGGCTGGAATCAACGCCTCGCCGTCCGCTTCCCACCGCGGGCGACGGAGCCCCGCCCGTTTAGATGCGGAGGGTGCGGGCCCGGTCCACGCGCGGGCCCACCAGCACAGGGCGACGACGGAGGCCGACCCGGTG
This sequence comes from Georgenia daeguensis, assembly GCF_039537705.1. Classification (NCBI taxonomy): domain Bacteria; kingdom Bacillati; phylum Actinomycetota; class Actinomycetes; order Allobogoriellales; family Allobogoriellaceae; genus Georgenia; species Georgenia daeguensis. The sequence continues at coordinate 25,239 of NZ_BAABBA010000023.1, read as the reverse complement.
ACGAGGCCGCTGAGGGGACCCACACCCACAGCAGGCGGGGGTGAGCCAGGTGCCGGTCATCGCCACGACCACCAGCCCCGACGCCCAGGTCCTGCTCCACCGTGAGCAGCCAGTAGAGCAACGTGAGGAACACGGTCGACTGCAGCCCCACCCAGCCCGCCACCAGCCACAGGAGCCGGTGCTCGCCGCGCAAGTTCCAGAGGCTGGAAACATGCGGAACGGCCCAAACCTCGCGGTTAGCGTGATGCCCTCGCCGTGTCGCAAACGAAGGAGTTGGCGAATGTTTGATGGCCGTGTCATGGGGCGCCTGATCCGTGTTGAGGTCAGCGTCCTCCGTGAGTTCGCTTGGGAGTGTCGTCCATGATCGGGAAGCTCGATCGAGCCGTCGCCAAGGTCTCCAACGTCCTGGGCATGGTCTCCGGCGTGGTCACCGTGCTGCTCATGGCGGTGATCCTGGCCGATGTCGTGCATCGCCTTGGGCGAGGCAGCTCCCTCGTGGGCGCCTACGAGCTCGCCTCGGCGCTCCTGGTGGTCATCGTCTTCTCGGGCATCTCCTACGTGGAGCGTGCCGACGGCAACGTGAAGGTCACCTTGCTCACGGACCGCCTGCCCGTCCGGGTGGCAGCCGCCTTACGTGCGACCGGCACGCTGGCCGCGCTCGTGACCGTCCTGTGGTTCACGCGCGCCACCGCCATGGAAGCCATGGCTTCGTTCGGGGTCCGTGAGGTGCAGGCGGGGGTCGTCGACTTCCCGATCTGGCCCATCCGGATCGTGATCGCGCTCGGCTTCTTCGCGCTGGTCTTCGAGTTCCTGGTGCGGTTTCTGAAGCAGGCGAGCCTCGTGCTCGTCTCTGCGCCCGCCCCCGCGGCCGGGGTTGCCGGCAACGCCGAAGGCGCCAATTCCGACGACGCAGACTCCTCGGTCCTCGCGGCGGCCGGAGTGGCCGGGGGTGAGCGCGCATGAGCGTCGAGCTGATCCTCGTCGTCGTCGGAGTCGTCTTCCTCGCCCTGCTCGTCGCCGAGACGCCCATCGCCTTCTGTCTCGCCGGTGCCGGCGTCCTGGGCATCGCTCTGATGAAGTCCGTCGGCGTGGCCGACGGCGCCATGGGTTCGGTCCCCTTCAGCGCCACTAGCAACTACAGCCTCACGGTCATCCCCATGTACGTGCTGCTGGGCATGCTCGCCCTCCACGGGAAGCTCGCCACGCGGTTGTACGCGGTGGCGAGCCGGCTCCTGGGCTGGCTCCCTGGCGGGCTCGGCATCGCCACGGTCGGGGCGTGCGCGGGCTTCGCGGCCGTCTCTGGCTCGAGCATCGCCACGGCGGCGACGATCGGCAAGCTCGCGACGGCGGAGATGCGCCGCTACGGCTACCCGGCGGCCCTGGCGGGCGGCATCGTTGCCGCCGCGGGCTCGCTCGGGGTCCTGATCCCGCCAAGCATCCTCATCGTCCTGTACTCGATCATGGCCGAGGTCTCCATCGGCAGCATGCTGGTCGCAGGCATCGTGCCCGGCATCGTCCTGGCGGGCGCCTACGCCGCGTATGTGCTCGTCCAGGCCAAGCGCCTCGACCTCAGCGCGGGAAAGAACCTCGCGACAGAGCTCGCTGTTGCTGGCGGCCTCTCCACCGCGACCCAGGCAACGGCGTCCACCGCCCAGGCGGCCACCGCCACCCGAAGCATGAACGCGGCACCGGGCGGCTCGCACACCGGCGGGGGAACCGCCGTCGCTACGCTCGAGCACGATAACGACGACGCCGAGGGACCTGAGAACCCGACGTCCTTCCAGATGGTGCGCGCCGTCGTCTGGATCGTCCTGATCTTCGCCGCCATCCTGAGCGGCGTGTTCACCGGGGTGTTCACGGTCATCGAGTCGGCCGCTGTCGGGGCGCTCCTCGCGCTGGTCATGATGGTCGTGGAATCCGGCAAGTCCGGGCCCCGCGTGGTCTTCCACCGCCTCAAGGTTGCCGCGCTGGAGTCGACATCCGTCATCGCGATGGCGTTCGGCATGGTCATCGGAGCGATGATCCTGACCCGCTTCCTCGTCATGGCCCGGGTGCCGAACCGGCTTAGCGAGTGGGTCACCAGCCTCGACGTCGCCCCGACGATCGTCGTCATCGCCATCCTGCTGAGCCTCATCCCGCTCGGCATGTTCCTGGAGTCGCTCTCGATCCTGGTGATCGTGGTGCCGCTCGTGGCGCCGGTGGTCCACGAGCTCGGATTCGACCCCATCTGGTTCGGCATCCTCTTCGTCATGATGGTCGAGCTGGGCCTCATCACGCCGCCCGTCGGGATGAACGTGTTCGTCACCGCGACGACGTCGAGGATCTCGGTCGAAAAGGTCTTCCGCGGGGCCATGCCGCTCTTCCTCGTCTCGCTCGCGGTCGTCGCCCTGCTCTTCGTCGTCCCGGAGATCGTGACGTGGTTGCCCGACCTGCTGTCTGACTAGGACCGGACTCACGAATCACGGGTCACGTGCGTCCTCGTGACGCAGACCCGCACGCGTCGGAGCCTCGACGCAACCCACCATGTCGTCATGCCTGTGGCGCGCAGTCACAGCAGTCCAACCACCTGCCGACCCATCGGGTCCATTCATCTGAGGAGCCATCCCCGTGAAGAAGTCCAGCCTCATCCCCGCGGGCGCCGCAGCCGGTGCCATCGCCCTCGTCCTCGCCGGCTGCAGCAGCTCGTCAGCCGGATCCGAGGGCGGCGGCCAGAGCGAGGTCACGATCAGCTACGCGTCCTTCGTCGACGCGAAGAACCCGCACAGCCTCGCCTTTCAGGAGTGGGCCGACCAGGTCACCGAGGCGACCGACGGCGCTGTGACGTTCGAGCCCAACTACAACGGCTCGCTGTGCGCGGCCGGGGAGATCGTGTCGTGTGTCGGCGCGGGCACGGCGGACATGGGCTTCACCTCCGCCGCCTACGAGCCCTCCCTCCTGCCGATCACCATGCTCGGCACCATCGGCGTCGTCACGAATGACGCCCAGGCCCAGGCCGACGCCGGCACCGCCCTCTACGAGGAGTCCGAGGAGCTGCAGGCTGAGTTCGAGGGCCAGGGCATCCGCCTCATGTTCAACACGCCCGCCGCCCCCAACGTCCTCGCCTCGGCCGAGGAGGTCGCCGACCTCGATGCCCTCGACGGTTCCACCATCCGCGCCGCCGGCGAGGCCGCCATAGCCCTGGAGAAGCTCGGCGTAAGCCCGGTGAACATGGCGATCGCGGAGGTTTACGAGTCGATCGAGCGCGGCGTCATCAGCGGCATCCAGACGTCGATCGACGGCATCTCCTCCAGCCGACTCTTCGAGGTGGCGCCGCACATCTACGACGTCGGCGAGTACATGGGCAACGGCGTGCTCCTGCACACGGTCATCAACCAGGACGTGTGGGACAGCCTGAGCCCCGAGGCGCAGGACGCCATGACGGCGGCGGCCGACGACGTCGCCGGCCGGTTCGTGGCGGACTTCGCACGCGCCGGCGCCGAGAGCGACTGCACCAAGATCATCGAGGCCGGCGGCACGGTGCAGCCGATCGGCCCGTCGGAGGACGGCGTCGCTTGGGCCAAGGCCGCGCAGGAGGACCAGATCGCCAACTGGGTCGAGGACGCGAGCGGTGCGATCGATGACCCCCGCGCCCTGTTCGACCGGTTCGTCGAGCTCGTCGAGGAGCGCGAGAGCGGGGACGACGCATTCACCCCCGCCGGCGTCTGCATGGAGATGCAGGGCGCCTGACGCTCGCCTCGGACCCATGACGGCCCCCCAGTGGCGCGCCGTCGTCGCAACACGATCAAGTGAGGAAGTCATGGAGACAGTTCTCGTCACCGGCGGCTCCGGGATGCTCGGTTCGGCCGTCGCGGCCGGCCTCGTCCGCGCGGGTCACCACGCCGTGGTGTTCGACCAGCGGATCAACGAGCAGAACATCGGCTCGATCCGCGACCAGGTCACCGTCATCCAGGGTGACGTCTGCGACCGCGACCAGCTCGAGGCCGTCGTCACCGAGCACCGGGTCACGCGCATCATCCACCTCGCCGCGCTGCTCTCGGTGCACGTCCAGGCGGATCCGGACCGCGGGCTCCGGGTCAATGCTCTGGGCACCAACAACGTGTTCGACGTCGCCGTCAGCCTGGGCATCAAGCGCGTGGTGTGGGCGAGCACCGCCGCCGTCTACGGTCGCAAGCACCACTACGAGAAGCTCGTAGGCCGCGGCGGCGCGGTGAGCGAGGCCGATGCGCCCACGCCCCGGGACATCTACTCCGCCACCAAGCTGCTGTGCGAGCTCCTGGCGCAGCGCTACGCCGCCTTGGGGCTCGACGTCGTCGGCCTGCGCCCCGTCACCACCTACGGTCTGGGCGTGCAGACCGGCGCCGTGGGAGAGCTGCTCGCCGCGATCGACGAGGCATCGGCGGGACGCACCGGCCACGTGGGCAAGTACTGGTCCGAGGACGCCCACATCAACCCCATCTTCGCGGTCGACTGTGCCTCCCAGTTCATCCAGACCTGTCTGCATCCCGAGCCGCTCCAGCAGCCCATCTACAACACCGGCACCGGGGAGTACGTCACGATCGGGCAGATGATGCGGGTGGCCACCGAGCTGACCGGTGCGCCGATCCTGTTCGACCACCAGGCGGGGGACATGGAGGTCTTCGACTGCGTCGACTGCGACTCGACCGCCCTGCGGGACGAGCTCGGGTGGGTGGCGCAGTACGACCTGCGCACAGCGGTTGAGGCCTGCATCGCCGAGTTCCGGCGCACCGTCAGGGATGCGGCGTGACGTCGGCGTCAAACACTCAGAACGTGGGGAAGCCTGCCGTGCACGTCATCACCCGCGACGACGTCGTGGACGTCGTCGGCCGATACGCGGACTGCCTTGACCGGCGTGACTTCGCGGCGTTCCAGGAGCTGTTCACCGAGGACCTCGTGGCCGAGTATGCGGGCGGCGATCCCGTCACCGGGCGCGACGGGATCGTCGGGTTCGTGCAACGGGTGGCGCTCGCGGACCTCACCCAGCACTTCCTCGTGCCGAACGTCGTCGAATGCGACGGTGCCACCGCGTCGGTGTCGTTCCACGGTGTCGCCGTGGCCGTCACGGGGGAGCGGGCCGTGGTCCGCGGGCTGACGTACACGGCACAGCTCGTCGCCAGGCCCGACGGCGCGCAGATCAGGGGGATTCAGCAGCAGGCGCTGTGGTCCACCGAGCTGGACGTCAAGCAGAACCCAGGGGCGCTGTTCGCGGGCGGCGCCCCGAGGTAGACGAAGCACTCCCCGCACACGGATGGACGAAACTGCGGCTTACCTGGCAGCGTGCCGGGTAAGCCGCAGCTTTCTATCCGGTAACTCGGTGTCCGGTGGCCTCGCGCGGCGGGCCTCAGCCAGCTTCGGTGAACCCCCACACGGCACCGAATGAGCCTGCCGGGAACGTGTGGATGCCCTCGGCGGACCGGGAGAACGCTACGTCCTGCCCGGCCAGGTGTCCGGCCACTGCGTCGAGGTCAGTCACTTGGAACGTGATGCCGACGTACTGGTCGGCCTGGGTCTCCTCACCCGAAATGACGTCGCGGATCGGCTGCGTGCGCGGCGTCGCGAACCGCATGACCGACTTTGCGTACAGGACGTCCACGAAGTCGGCGTCCAGGCGCTCGCTGTACCCCTCGCCGACGATCTGCCCGCCCAGGACCTCCACGAACAAGCGGAGCGCCCGCTCACGGTCGTGCGTCAGCACGGTGTGGTGGGCGCTGGTGACGATGCCCAGCGGATCGTCGCGGGAGACGACGCCGGGCCGCCATGCAGGGTCGAGGCGCGGGTCGGCGAGCTGGGAGTATTTGGGCCAGTGCCGCCGGCCCATCCGGTAGAACTCGTAGGTCAGCCCCGTGTCCTCCGGCAGCGTCCAGATCATCGGGCAGTCCCAGACCAGGTTCGACTGCGGCACCTCGCCGTCGTGGATGAGGTTGCCTTCCTGGTCCCGCGTGCGAAAGCCGTGACGCTCCAGGCCGCGTGCGACGTCCTCGATGTGGTCGGTGTACCAGGCGATGTCAACCAGGCCCGCACCCTCGCGGTAGACGGACGCGCTGCGGTCGCCCGGCAGCTTCAGCAGGGACGGGCACAGGACGTCGAGGCTCACGTCACCGAGCACGAAAAAGTAGGAGTAGTTGATCGGGTAGTCGGGGTTAAGCACGGCGAGGTCGAACTTGTCCTCCCACCGCACCTCCCGTCGGCCGAACACGCGGCGGAACCATCGGGCCGCATCCTCCAGGTCCTCGACGACCAGCGTGGGGTGGAACATCATCGGGTATGGGTTGAACAACGGGCGGTCCCTTCGCGCGTCCGACAGATCTCGCGACGCTAACAACGCCGCAGGCGTCGGTGGCGGGACTTCCCGTGGGCGGAAACCCCGACGGTGGCACGCGCCCCAAGAGCGCCGGTGGGCAGTTCAAAGGCTGGCCGGTGGGTCAGCTCAAGGGCCCGTTGTCCCATGCGCTGCGCAGTTCGGCGCGCACCAGCTCGCATGTGCGCAGCAGGGCCTGCCCATGCTTCTCGGCTATCGATCGGTTGAAGCGCACCGTGGGCGCAGCGATCGAGAGTCCCGCATACAGGTCCCGCTCGGGAAGGCTGATCGACGCTCCCAGGGCGCCGACCCCCGGTTCGACCTCCTCCTCGTTGAGTCCGTACTGGCGCTGACGAACCTCGCCGAGCGCGGCGAGGATCGCCGCCACCGACCAGGGCCTCCTGCCGGCGCTCGGGGATACGCCCTCGGCGTACAGAGCCACGACGGTGCGGGGATCCATCTCGGCGAGCACCGCCTTGCCGGCGGCCGCTGCGTGGGCCGGCACGGAGGTCCCGGTCCGCAGGGTGACACGCAGGTTGTGGTGGCTCTCGAAGCCGTCCAGCAGCTTGACCTCCTGCCCGGACAGGATCAGGAGGTGGACCGTCTCCTGAACGGTCGCGTTCAGGTCCTGGAGAAACGGACGGACGATCCGGATCAGCTGAGGGATGCGCTCCTCCACCCGCGGGCCGAAGATCCGCGGCCCGGGGCGGTAGAGGCGGTCCTCGCCCTGGATGACATAGCCACGGAACGCCATGGTCGAGAGCAGCCGGTGCGTCGTCGAGGCGGCGACGTTCAAAGCGCGGGCGGCGTCGTGGACGCCCAGCTCGCCACGGTCTGACACCAGCGTCAGGAGCATCAGAGCGCGGTCCACCGATTGGACCGCATAAGGGTCGGTGTTGTGCTGCACAGAACAACCCTAGCGTTACGTTGTGCAAGACACACCTCATGTGGCTTCATTTGTTCTGGTTCGACCCGATTGCTCCAGGTGCTCTGGGGGGCGGTCGACGTCGAAGTGGGCCATCGCGACGGAGGCACGCCGCGCGAGCCCGCCCGCACGGTGACGCCGGAAGATCCGGCGTCGTTCCGACACGTAGGGAGTAGATCAATGACAGCTGGCAGCGTTGCCACGGCACGACGAACCGACCGATCCGCCGAGGTGACCCTCGACGCTCGGGTGGTGGCAAAGGAGCCGGTAGCGGCCGATACCGTCCGCCTCGTCCTCGATCCGGTCGGCGAGCCCCTTCCCACGTGGGAGCCAGGCGCGCACATCGACCTGCGCCTCCGGCCGGACCTCGTCCGCCAGTACTCGCTGTGCGGCGATCCCGAGGCCCCGTACTGGGAGGTGGCGGTACTGCGCGAGCCCGACGGCAAGGGTGGGTCGCGTCACGTCCACGAGGACCTGGCCGTCGGCGACGTCGTTGAGGTCCGCGGGCCACGCAACCATTTCAGCCTCGCCCCGGCCGAGGAGTATCTCTTCATCGCCGGCGGCATCGGCATCACTCCCATCCTGCCCATGCTCCGGGTGGCGCAGGCGAGCAGGACACCGTGGCGCCTCGTCTACGGTGGGCGCACGGAGAGCTCGATGGCCTTCCGTGACGAGCTGCAGGCTCTCTACGGAGACCTGGTCTCGCTCCACCCGCAGGACGAGACCGGCCTGCTGGACCTCGCGAGCCTGGTCAGTGCGTGCAGCGCGGCCACGCAGATCTACAGCTGCGGCCCGGCAGGCATGCTCGGCGCCCTCGAGGCGCTGTGCACCGGCGACACAGCACCGCGCCTGCACGTGGAGCGCTTTGTTCCAAGAGAGCTCGACCCGTCCATCGAGGACAACGAGTTCGAGGTAGTCCTGGAGCGCTCGGGGCTCAAGCTGACGGTGCCCGTCGGGCGGTCCGTGCTCGAGGTGGTCGAGGATGCCGGCATCTATGTGGAGTCCCAGTGTCGCGCCGGAACCTGCGGCACCTGCGAGACAGACGTGCTCTACGGCGAACCCGACCACCGTGACTCGCTGCTCGACGAGGACGAGCGCGCCAGCTGCGAAACGATGATGATCTGCGTCTCGCGAGCCCGATGCCCACGCCTGGTGCTCAATCTCTAGCCCAGTCCGATCAGCGCACCGAAGCAACTTGTGTCAATGCCGCGAGAAGGAATGACCGTGGAGAACAACCTTTACCAGAAGCCTGCCTACGTCCTCGGCTCAGTGGACAAGGTCCTGCAGCTCCTCCAGCTGCTCCGGGACACGGGCTCGATCCGGCTACTCGACGCTGCGCACGAGCTGGATGTCTCGCCGTCGACGGCGCATCGCCTCCTGTCCATGCTCGTGTACCGCGGCTACGCCGTGCAGGACGACGGGCGCCGCTACTTCGCCGGCCCGGCGATCGGTGCCGAGGCGGCAGCTTCGACGGCGACACTGTCGGTCAAGAACGCCGTCCTGCCGTACATGGATGAGCTCGCCGCTGAGACAGGGGAGTCGGTCAGCCTGATGATCCGGGTCGGGCTGGACGTCCGGTTCCTCAGCACGGTGGAAGGGCACAACGTGTCTTGCGTGGGCGACCGCCGCGGCGCCGTGCTGCCGGCGTACAAGACATCGGGCGGTAAGGCGATGCTGGCGCTCCTGGACGAGGTGAGCGTGGCGCGCCTGTTCCGAGCGGAGGAGCGCACCGTGGACATCGCCGGGCTGCTCCATGAGCTCAGGCTCATCCGGCGCCAGGGCTTCGCGGCGAACGTGCAGTCCGCTGAGCGAGGCATCAGCGCGGTCGGTGTTGCGCTGCAGGGGCACGAGGGCTGGGTGGGCGCGCTGGCTGTCGCGAGCCCGTCCAAGCGGTTCGAGGCGCACGTGCGGAGCGGCCTCATCGGCAGGGTGATCGGCGCGCGCAAGAGGATCGAGGCGGACCTCTTCCAGCACCGGGAGGTCCAGCTTGCCGCTTCCGTCTGACGCCGAGTGGCACGGTAGCAGCTGGCGGTGGCGGCAACGGCCCGGACGGGCCGTTGCCGCGATCTGTTGTCTGCGCGGAGTCATCGCGACGTGAGCGCGCGCAACGCTCCAGCGGACGGGCGCGACCGCCGTGCCAACCCGTCCGTGGGCACCGAACAGTCGGGCCCCGGGCTCTCGCCCGGGGCCCGACTCACGGCTCTGGCGCCGGCTACGCCGTCGAGTTGAGCACGACGTCCAGCTGACGGATGCGGAACGTGATCTCGTGGGGCCCGCCCACCGGGATCTCCTCGATGGGAGTCGCCCGTGTCATGTTCGGCCAGGCCGCGAAGAGCACCTCGAGAGACTCCTCGAGCTCGGCCCGGGCGAGGAGCTGCCCGATGCACTGGTGGGGGCCGAAGCCGAACGCGAGGTGGTCTGCGGCATTCCAGCGGCGGAGGTCGAGCGTCTCCGGGTCGGGGAACTTCGCCTCGTCCTTGTTAGCCGAGGCGTTGGCGATGATGGCGCCGTCCCCGACGGAGAGCAGCTGATCCCCGATGGTGACCTCGGCCTTGACCGCCCGCCGCTGAGCCGTCTGGTTGGGGGAGGTGAACCGCAAGAGCTCGTTGACCGCGTTGGCGACGTACTGGCGGTCTGAGAGGTTCTGGACGAAATCCGCCAGCTGGTCGCGGTTGTCCAGCAGCGCGAGGATGCTCAGCGCCATGGCGTTCGCGGTGGACTCGAATCCTCCCGCCAGCAGCATCCGCGCGTAGCCGATCACCTGCTCACGCGTGATGGCCCCCTTGACGAGGTGCTTGGAGACCAGGTGGCCCAGCATGTCATCGGTGGGAGCGTCGATCTTGGCCTGGACGAGGCCCTCAAGGTAGGCCGTCAGCTTCTCGCCGGCCCCGGCCGCGACCTCGGCGGTCGAGTCCCCGGAGAGGAACAGGGCGCCCTGCTCGGCAAAGAAGTCGCGATCGTCGTACGGCACTCCGAGCAGCTCGCAGATCGCGTAGCCCGGGATGAAGCGGGTGTACTTGTCGACGACGTCCACCACACCTGAGGGGTCGAGGTCGTCGACGAGCTTCTGCGCGTAAGCGCGCACAACCGGTCGGATCTTCTCGACGGCGCGGCGCGAGAGCCCGCGCTGGATCATCGCCTTCTCGGTCAGCTGCTCCGGCGGGTCCATCGTGCGGAGGTTGCGCTCCTTGTCGATCGTCGCGGCGAGGGCGGGGCTACCCGAGGGGTACCCGGCGAACTCGGGGTTGTTGCTGAGGTGGTCGTGGCTCAGCGCCGCCGTCTTGCAGTCGTCGTACCGGGTGATGAGCCACGGTTTGGTGCCGTCCCAGTGGTCGACGCGGGAGACGGGGCACTTGCTCCGGAGCTCTGCGAACTCGGCCGGCTGCCCCAGTGGGTCACCATCGGGCTTGGCGAGAGGAAAGGTCAAGGTTCGTTCTGGACTGTCCAGGGTCATGGCGAGGCTCCTTCGAGATCGACGCTGATGAGGCCCACTTTCCGGGCGGCGGCGGGCGATTGCCAGGGCTTTCCTCTCGGTGAAAACAGCCGTCACGCTCAAAGTTGGCAAGGCTACGGTGGCGCCTGTTCGGCGGAGTGTTCGATACGGCGGAGTGGATTGCGGCTCGTGCCTACGCTGCCCGAACTTCCGGGCCCACCACACGACCTCACCTGACGAAGGAGTCCTGAATGAGCAGCACTTGTCGAGGGGGCGCGCGAGCGGTCGCAACGATTTCGGACAGGTTCTCCGAAAAGTTCGGCGAGCGTGCGGCATGACGACGGCAAGGCACGACTTTGACCTGGTCGTCGTCGGGTCCGGCATCGCCGGGCAGACGGTGGCGACGACGGCGGCGGAGGCCGGCCTGCGGGTCGTGCTGCTGGAGAAGACGGAGAAGCTGGGCGGGTCCTCAGCGATGAGCGGCGGCTGGTTCGCGTTCTCCGGGACGCCGGAGCAGGCCGAGCTGGGCATCGAGGACTCGGCCGAGCTGTTCCTGCAGGACATGCTCGAGGCCGGGGAGCACCTCAACGACCGGGCGCTGCTGGAGGCCTACCTGGCCAACCAGGAGACGACGTACCGGTGGCTGAAGGACCACGGGGTCCAGTTCCGTGAGGTCGAGATCAGCTCGGGGATGTCCGCCCGGCGCGGCCACAACTCCGTCATCAAGGAGGTCCTGGCCCGGCTGCACGCGGACTTCGTCGCGGCCGGGGGGCAGACCCGGCTCGAGCGCCGCGCGGTCCGGCTGGTCCGCGAGCCGTCCGGTCGGGTGACCGGCGTCGTGGCGGCCGCCCCGGACGGCACCGAGGAGCTGTACACGGGCGGTGGCGGGGTGGTGCTGGCCACCGGCGGGTTCTCCCGCGGGAGCGACCTGCTGAAGATCTTCGCTCCCGAGCAGCTGGCCGCCATCCCCTACGGCGGGAGGGGCAACACCGGTGACGGGCTGAAGATGGCCTGGAAGCTCGGGGCGGGCCTGGCGGACATGTCGTTCGTCTCGGGGACGTACGGCTCCCACCCGGAGACGGGGGAGGAGTTCCACGAGCTGCTGACCGCGTACTACATGGGCGCGATCATCGTGAACAAGAACGGCGAGCGGTTCGTCGACGAGTCCCTGGACTACAAGACCCTGGGCCGCGTGGTGCTCGACCAGCCGGGCGGCCTGGGCTTTGAGGTCTTCGACGCCAAGGTGCGGGCGAAGTCCCACCGGGGCATCCCTCTGAAGGACATCGACACCCTCGAGGAGATCGGCCACGTGTTCCGGGCCGAGACGATCGAGGAGCTGGCCGAGGTCGCCGGGATCGAGCGGGACGCGCTGGTGCAGACCGTGGCGCGCTACAACGCCGCGATCGCCGGGGAGGGCACGGACGAGGTCGGGCGCACCAACCTGTGCAACGGGCAGGGCGATCTGCTGCCGATCGACACGGCCCCGTACTACGCCTACCCGGCCAAGTCGCTGATGACGACGACGTACTGCGGGGTGACGATCGACCCGTCCGGCCGGGTGGTCGACGTCGACGGGGACATCATCGAGGGCCTGTACGCCATCGGTGAGGTCACCGGCGGCTTCCACGGCGCCGCCTACATGACGGGCACCTCGCTGGGCAAGGGCGCCGTTTTCGGCCGTCTCGTCGCGCTCGAGGTTGCGGAACGGCTGGGGGCCACCGTGGACCGCGCCCCGGCAGGCCTGTACCCATGACACGGCTCGTCACGGTCGCTGACCACGATCGCGGTCCGCAGCCGCCCGCGTCCGCCTTCCGCCGGCGGGGGCTCAGGGGCTGACGGGATGGTCGAGTCCCAGCACGTCCAGCGCGCGGGACAGGACGTCCGGGAACGGCTCGCGCGGCGCGGACGAGCGCGACCAGGCGCGCAGGGCGGCCAGGAAGGCGCCCGCGTGCGCCTTTCCGAGCACATCGGCGGTGAGCTCGTCGGCACCGCGACGGCGGAGGTGGTCCGCGACGATCCGCCCCGCGCGGCTCTGGCGGCGGGCGGCGGACTCCTCCAGCTCCTCGGCCACCCCCATCGGCTCGGCGTTGGCGAAGGCCAGGACCACCGTGCCGGGCTCCATCGCGGCGGCCAGCCGGAGCAGCGCGGCACGGACGTCGGCCACGGCGTCGCCCGGCCCGTCGCCCCCACGGGTCGCCGCCAGGTCGGCGGCCAGGCCCTCCAGCGCGTCGTCGACCGACGTCCACAGTAGGTCGCTCTTGGTCGGGATGTAGTTGAAGAACGTGTTGCGGCTCACGCCCGCGCGCTGCGTGATGTCCGCCACGGACGTGGCGTCGTACCCCTTCTCGAGGAACAGCTCGCAGGCCGCTTCCTCCAGGATCTCGCGGGACGCGGATCGCGGCCGGCCCGCCCGGCGCCCTGAGCTCATACCGCGATCGTACGGACCGCCGGTCCCGAGGGCCGGTTATTGTTGGGCCCGGTCCAACAATCGAGTGAAGGTGCTGTTTCATGGCCGCTGCCCGGCTCCCTGCCCTGCCCGCCCGACGCGGCACCCGCCTGGCCGCGGGCGCCGCGGCGCTGACGCTCGTCCTCGCCGCCTGCAGCGGCGGCGGCGGCGCGGACACCGCGGGCACCAGCGGCGAGCCCGTCGAGGGCGGCACCCTGGTCTACGCCACGGGGGACGCCGAGCCCACCTGCCTCGACCCGCACGTGGGCGGCAACTATCCCCAGGCGCTCATCAGCACCCAGTACCTCGAGCCGCTCGTCGGCCGGGACGCCGAGGGCGAGATCCAGCCCTGGCTGGCCACCGACTGGCAGGTCAGCGACGACGGCCTGACGTGGGACCTCACGCTCGCCGAGGGCATCACCTTCACCGACGGCACCCCGCTGGACGCGGAGGCGGTCAAGGTCAACATCGAGCACCTCCAGGACCCGGACACCGCCTCCTCCACCGGCTGGCTCGCGGTCCAGAAGATCGCGGAGGTGGAGCCGGTCGACGAGACCCACGTGCGCCTCCACCTCTCGGAGCCGGACTCCGCCCTCCTGGAGTCGTTGTCCATGCAGTGGGCGGCGATGCAGTCGCCGGCGGGCATCGCGCGCGGCATGGAGGAGAACTGCGCCGCCCCGATCGGCACCGGCCCCTTCGTCGTCGCGGACTGGGTGCCCCAGCAGCACGTCATCCTGGAGCGCAACGAGGACTACGCCACCCCCGGCCCCCAGGCGGAGAACGACGGGGCCGCCCACCTCGAGCGGATCGAGTGGCGCTTCCTGCCCGACCCCGCCACCCGGTGGGCCGCGCTGCAGTCCGGCGAGGTGCACGTCATCGACAACCCCGAGCCCGAGGCGATCACCGCGGCCGAGGCGGGCGGGGAGATCACCCACATCGACGCCCCGCGCCCCGGTTCGGTCAACAGGATCGAGCTCAACTCTGCGCAGGCCCCGTTCGACGACGTCCGCGTGCGTCAGGCGTTCGTCTACTCCGCCGACGTCGACCCCGGCATCGAGACCCTCTACCAGGGCGTGGCCACCCGCTCCCACTCCCCGCTCTCCAGCGTCGAGCCGATGGCCTACTCCGACCCCTCGCTCTTCGTCACCGACCTGGAGGAGGCAGAGCGGCTCCTCGACGAGGCCGGCTGGTCGCAGGTCGACGACGAGGGCTACCGCGTCCGGGACGGCGAGCGGCTCACCGTGCGGATCCCGGTGAGCACGAACCAGTCCGTCGCCGCCGAGCAGGCGCTCTTCGAGCAGATCCAGGCCAACACCCGCCGGGTCGGCTTCGAGGTCGTCCTCACCCCGCTCGACCTGTCCGCCTGGTACGGCGCCCTCGCCGCGCCCGAGGACGGCGGCGAGAACCAGTACGAGGCGGTCAGCGCCCCGTACACCAAGGTCGGCCCGGACGTGCTGCGGATCCTCTACCACTCCGACAGCACCGTGCCCGCGCCCAGCGGCTACTTCGCCAACCTCTCCCAGGTGACCGACGACGAGCTCGACGCCCTCCTCGACGAGGCCGCCCGCAGCACCGACCCGGAGCGGCGTGCCGAGCTGTACACCGAGGTCCAGAAGCGCGTCCTCGAGGGCTACTACATCCTGCCGCTGTACGACCAGCAGAACCACTTCCTCACCCGCGGGGTCACCGACGTCCGGACGCTCGGCACCGTGTCCACGCCCACCTTCGTCGACGCCCGCCTGACCTCCTGAGGGGACCCGCCTCGTGACCGTGCTGCGCTGGCTGCTGGGGCGCCTCGCCGCGGCGGCGCTCGTGGCGTGGGTGGTCGCCACCGTCGTCTTCTTCGCGCTGCGCGCGGCCGGCGGCGACCCCTCCGAGGCGATCCTCGGCGGCCCCGGCTCCCAGGCGAGCGAGGAGGCGATGGCCCGCGTGCGGGCGGAGTACGCCCTCGACGAGCCGCTGGTGGTGCAGTACCTGCTCCAGCTCGCGCGCACCGTCACCTTCCAGCTCGGGGACTCCTACGCCCGGCGCCGCCCCGTCGCCGAGCTCGTCGGCGACCAGCTCGGCGGCACCCTCGCCCTGGCGGCGCTCGGGCTCCTGCTCGCCTGGCTCCTCGCCCTGGCGGTGGCGACGGCGGCGGTCCGGGCCCGCGGACCGGTGGCCCGCCGGGCCGTCGGCCTGCTGCGCGCCGGCGAGGTCGTCGCGTCGGTGATGCCGCACTTCTGGCTCGGCGCGGTGCTCATCGCCGTCTTCGCCGGCGGCGCGGGCTGGCTGCCGGCCACGAGCAGCGACAACTCGCTGCGCTCGCTCCTCCTGCCCGCGATCACCCTGGCCGTGCCCGTGGCCGGCTTCCTGGGGCAGGTCATGCGCGACGGCCTCGAGGAGGCCCACACCGCGCCGTTCGCGACGACGGCGCGCACCCGCGGCGCGTCGGAGGCCTGGGTCCTGTGGCGGCACTCGCTGCGCCACGCGGCCCTGCCGGCGATCGCGCTCAGCGGCTGGGCCTTCGGCTCGCTGCTCTCCGGCGCCGTCGTCGTCGAGACGCTCTTCGGCCGCCCGGGCCTCGGCCGGCTGCTCGTCGACGCCACCCACTCGCGCGACGTCCCCCTCGTCATCGGCGTCGTGCTCGTCATCGCCCTGGGGTACGTCGCGGTCATGACCGTCGCCGACGTGCTCGAGCGCGTCGTCGACCCGCGTCTGCGCGAGCGGGTCGAGGCCGCGGCGACCCCCGGCGGTGAGGTGGTCGCATGACGCAGGCCCTCGCCCTCGCCGGCCGACGTCGGGACGCGGCCCGGGCGGCCGCGTCCCGCTGGCTGCGGACCCTGGGACCGGGCGGCGCGGTGAGTGCCGCCGTTGTCGCCGTCGTCCTGGTCGCGGCGCTCTTGCCGACGCTCCTCGCCCCCGGCGACCCGACCGCCGTCGTCCCCGCGCAGGCCTACACCCCGCCGAGCCCCGGCGCCGTCCTCGGGACCGACGCCTCCGGGCGGGACGTCTACACCCGGGTGGTCCACGGGGCCGGCCAGTCCCTCGGCGTCGGAGCGGCGGCCACCGCCATCGGCCTCTCGCTCGGCGTCGTCCTCGGCTTCGGGGCCGCGCTCGGCCCGCGCCGGCTCGACGCCGTGCTCAGCCGCGTCGTCGAGGTGCTGTTCGCCCTGCCGAGCCTGGTGCTCGCGCTGCTGCTCGTGGCGGTGCTCGGCGCGGGCGTGGGGCCCTCGGTCCTCGCCGTCGGGCTGGCCACGGCGCCGGGCTACGCCCGCATCCTGCGGGCCCGTGCTCAGGCCGTCGCGCAGAGCCCGTACGTCCGGGCTGCGCGGCTGGAGGGCGTGTCCGCCCCCGTGGCGTTCGTGCGGCACGTGCTGCCCAACACGGTGTGGCCGCTCATCGCCGTGGCGACGCTGGGGATCGGGCAGGCGATCGTGTGGGTCTCGGCCCTGAGCTATCTCGGCCTCGGCGCCCTGCCGCCGTCGCCCGAGTGGGGAGCCATGCTCAACGCCGGCCGGCTGCACATCACCACCGCCTGGTGGCTGACGGTCGCGCCGGGGCTGGCGATCACGGTGACGGCGGCCGCGCTGACCTTCCTCGGCCGGCGCCTGAGCGCGGTGGCGCCGGCATGAGCGCCGCCCTGGACGTCGCCGGGCTGACCGTGAGCTTCCCCGATGTCGGGCAGGTGCTGCGCGGCGTCGACCTGCGCCTGGAGCCCGGACGGTGCCTGGCCGTCGTCGGGGAGTCGGGCGCCGGCAAGTCCGTGCTGGCGCGCAGCGTCGTGGGCCTGGCCGGCGAGGGCGGCGCGCCCGCGACGGTCGCGGCCGAGCGCTTCACGGTGGCCGGGCAGGACGTCACCCGCGCCGACGAGCGGCGGTGGCGCCGACTTCGCGGGGAGCAGGTGGGCTTCGTGCTGCAGGACGCGCTGCAGTCCCTCGACCCGCTGCGCACGGTGGGCGCCGAGGTGGGCGAGTCGCTGCGGCTGCGCGGGGTGGGTCGCCCCGAGCGGCGGCGCCGGGTGCTGGAAGCCCTTGCGCGCGCCGGCCTGGACGAGCCGGCCACCCGCGCCGCGCAGCGCTCGGGCGAGCTGTCCGGCGGGATGCGCCAGCGGGCCCTGATCGCCTCGGCGATCGTCTCCGAGCCTGCGCTGCTGGTGGCCGACGAGCCGACCACCGCCCTGGACGCGACGGTCGCCCGCGGCGTGCTCGAGCTGCTCGGTCGGCTGCGCGACACCGGCACGGCGGTGCTCCTGGTGACCCACGACCTCGGTGCCGTGGCGCGGCTGGCCGACGACGTCGTCGTCCTCGACGGCGGTCGCGTGGTCGAGGCCGGGCGCACCGACGACGTGCTGGGCAACCCCGGTCACGACGTCACCCGGGCACTGCTGGCCGCCGTCCCGCACGGGGCGCGCCGCCGCCCCCCGTTGCCGGCGAGCGAGCCTGTGCTGCGCGCGACCGGCCTGCGCCGCCGTTACCCGCTGCCCGGCGGCGGGACGGCGAGCGCGCTGGACGGCGTCGACCTGGTCGTGCGCCGCGGGGAGGCGCTGGGGGTGGTGGGGGAGTCCGGGAGCGGGAAGTCCACCCTGGCCCGGATGCTCGTGGCCGCCGAACGGCCCGACGCGGGGAGCGTCGAGCTCGCCGGCGAGCCGTGGAGCGAGCTGCCCGAGCGGCGCCGTCGGCCCCGCCGCCACCTCGTCCGGCTCGTCCCGCAGGACCCGCTGGGCTCTTTCGACCCGCGCTGGAGCGCGGAGCGGGTCCTGCGGACGGCGCTGCGGGTCTCGGGCAGCAGCCGCACGCCGGTGGAGCTGCTGGAGCTCGTGCGGCTGCCGGCGTCGGTCCTGGGCCGACGGCCACGGTCGCTGTCGGGCGGGCAGCGCCAACGGCTGGCCATCGCACGGGCACTGGCGGCGGAGCCGTCCGTCCTGGTGCTGGACGAGCCGGTCTCCGCGCTCGACGTGACGGTCCAGGCGGCGATCCTCGATCTGCTCGTCGAGCTGCAGGAGCGCACCGGGACGGCGCTGGTGGTCATCTCGCACGATCTCGCGGTCATCCGGCAGGTCTGCGAGACGGTCGCCGTCATGCACGACGGGCGGATCGTCGAACGCGGCCCGGTCGAGCGGGTGTGGCGCGACCCGACCGCCCCCTTCACCCGCGCGCTGCTGGAGGCGGCGGTGACGCTTCCCTGAGCGGGACGGGCGCCCGGCGGTCCGCGGACGCACGGTAAACAGCCAGTGTCCGGCATGCGAGATCCATTGACACGATCTGGACCGTCACGCACACTCGTCCCCATGTTCACGGCCCGGCCAGTGCTTGTGGGCCCGCGCACCGCGGGCTCCGTCGACCTGCTGTCGACGCACCGGCGCCTGTGTCGAATGTGTCGCTGACCCAGCCGCAGCTCTGACGAGCGCACCCGCAGGCAACAGCCTGGACCGCGGCGCGCTGACCCCACCCGCTGCGTGGTGGCACATCCGACACCGCACTCTGCTGGCGACAAGCCAGCTCCCGGCGTCGGCCCCAGACCAGACTGAGCATCGAACGCCGAGGAAACCGACGTGCTGAACCGTAGCCTTTTTGACGTCCTGCCCATCCAGGCGGTTGTCGCCAACGCCTCACCGAGCGCCTGGCGCGACGGCCTGGTCGTCTCTCAGCGGCCTGGTGCGCTGACCGTCATGCTGCTGGACGGGCAGGAGGGCACGCTGATCACCGGGGCCACGCCTGCGGTCGGCGAGCCCGTCGCGGTCCACCCTGTCGCGGAGGTGATCGCGATCGGGGACACCTGGTACTCGGCGCGGCCCCTCGTCGGCGGCGACGCCTGAGCGGGCTAGCTCGCCATCCCGGACATCATCTTCGAGCACGCGTCGACCATGGCCCGGCAGGCCGAGGCGCAGATCCGGCAGTGCTCGGACATCTCGGCGTGCATCTCGCACTCCGCCGCGCACGCCTCGCCCATCGCCATGCACGCCGACATCATCGGCCTCATGACGTCCATGTCGTAGCCGCCGGGGCGCATCATCATGCGCATCATCGTCGTCGCGACGTCGGCGGTGTTCATACACATGGACGCGCATCGCCCCATGTTCTCGCCGCTGTCGGCGTCGGCACACATCGTCGCGGCCATCGCCGCCGCCGAGCACGCCTCCATGCAGCCCTGCATCATCGTCATGTCCATGCCCGTCATGCTCGGCATCTGCATGGACTTCATCATGTCTGCCATCATGCTCATCACAGTTCGCCCGCCCTTGTCGCTGACCGATGATTCCTGGCGCTGTCGACGGTACGCCGGGCCCCGATGCGGACGCCACAGCTCCAGGGGTATATAGCCGCCTTCGTGCAGGTGCGGGCCAACCGGGGCCGCGGGCGAGGGGGAGGCTGGGTGCCTTCCCGGCCGTGATCAGACGTGCAGCGTCCGCGACCTGCCCACGCGCAGGCCAACGAGGAGCTGGACCACCGCGACGACGCCAACCAGGAGCAGGACGGTCGCGCCCGGCCCCGTGACGCCCCGCAGCACCCCGGCCAGCACCAGACCAGCCGCGGCGAGGCCGTAGCCCAGCGCCTGCGACATGGCCGAGAGCTGGCTCGCGGTGGCCGGGTCCGCCGCGCGCAGCCCGACGAGCGAGAGCGCGACGACGAACGCCGAACCCGTGCCCAGGCCGATGAGGACGATCCACACCCACAGCAGGCCAGGCGCCAGCCACACGCCCACCATCGCCACGAGCACCAGCCCAGGGACCACGGTGGCGGCGAGGCGCTGGTCCCCGCCCACACGCATCAGCGACGGCACGGCGAGGTTGCCGACGATCGCGACGGCCTGGAAGGCGAAGAGGTGCCAGCCGGCCGTCACCGGGTCGACGCCGAGGTCCTGCTCGACGCTCGGCAGCCAGTTGAGCAGGGAGTAGAACACCGTCGACTGCAGTCCCATGTAGGCCGCCACGAGCCAGGCCAGCCGGTGCCGGTACACGGAGCCGCGACGACGGCGGGGAGCGTCGCCTGCCGCGACGGGCTCGGTGCGGTCCCCGGTCGCCGCCCCGCCGGGCGTTGCCGCGGGGCCGGCTGTCGCGGGTCCGTCCGTCGAGCCCGAGTGGTGCGCGGCTACCGGCGCGCTGGTGCGCACCCTGGCGGCGCGCAGGCGGGGCACCCACACGGCGAGCGCGAGCGCCACAGGTGCCGCCCAGACGCCCAGCGCCAGCTCCCAGCCGCCCACGGCTGCCAGCGGCACGGCGACCCCGGAGGCGATGGCGGCGAAGACGCTCTGGGTCGCCACGTACCACGCGGTCGTGGCGGGGACGCGCAGCGGGAAGTCCTTCTTCACCACCACCGGCAGCAGCACGTTCCCGACCGCGACCGTGGCCCCGACCAGCGCGGTCCCGATCCACAGGTTGGTGGCGGGCCCGGGCGCCGACCGCAGCAGCGTGCCGAGGGCCAGGACCACCAGCGACACCAGGACGGTGCGCTCGACGCCGAAGCGCCGTGCCAGCGGGTGCACCACGGGCGAGACGACGGCGAAGGCGACGATCGGAACCGCCGCCAGCACCCCGAGGGCCGCGCTGCCGAGCCCGAGCTCGTCACCGATGACCGGAAGCACCGGGCCCACCGCCGTGATCACCGGGCGGAGGTTGAGGGCCACGAGGAGGATCCCCGAGAGCAGCAGCCACACGGGCAGCCGGCTCGACGAGCGGGCGAGACTGCTCAATTCATCTGCTCCAGGAGATCGAGAGGGGGCGGCCACGCCAGCGGGAGTGGCAGCGTCGCCCGCCCACCGTAGCGACCACCGGCGTGGCCCGGCGTCGGTGGGCGCACCTAGCCTTCGGAGCGTGATGACGAGGGAGTACGCGGCGCAGCCGTTCGAACCCACCCCGAGCGGGCGCCTGCTCGTCCGGCGCCCCTCGCCGGACGACCTCGACGTCGTCTTCCGGGTGCACGCCGACCCGAGGACCAACGTGCACAACCCGGCCGGTCCGCCCGCCGACCTGGGCGCCGCGGCGGCGCACCTCGAGGGCTGGCTCGAGCACTGGCGTCAGCACGGGTTCGGCTACTGGACGGTCCAGCTCGCGGCAGGTCGCGAGGCGCAGCGGCCCGGTGAGCTCGTCGGCTTCGCCGGTCTCCGCCACGACGTCTGGCTGGGGCGGCCCGTTCTCAACCTCTACTACCGTCTCGCCCCCGAGCACTGGGGTCACGGGTACGCCACCGAGCTGGCACGGTTCGCCCTCGGGTCCGCACGCCGCATGCGCCCCGACCTGCTCGTGGTGGCACGCACCCGGCCCGACAACGTGGCCTCCCAGCGCACCGCGCTGGCCGCGGGGATGGTGCGGCGGCCCGACCTGGAGGTCGACGACGAGGCAGGGCACGTCGTCGTCCTCGCATCCCGGCCCGCCGGGCCTCAGGAGCCGTAGAGGCGGGCACGCGAACCGGGCGGCGCCCGCACGGCGACGGCGCGAAAACCGCAGAATCCTGCGGATCAGGGCAGCCTAACCTTGCTATACACCGGCCCCGATGAGGCCTACAAATGAGGTATGGCCGTCATCGGGTTCCTCCGCGAGCATCGGGTCGTCACGGCCACGCTGCTCGTGGGGCTCGTCGGTGGCGTGCTCGAGCTCGCCGGCCTGGCCGACGCCGCCCGGTGGGTCATCTCGGTCTTCGCGCTCGTCGTCGCTGCCCTCCAGGCGCGCGGCATGATCGCGGACCTGCGCGCCGGTACCTACGGCGTCGACATCCTCGCCGTCACGGCCATCGTCTCCACGGTGCTCGTCGGCGAGTACTGGGCGGCGCTGGTGGTCTGCCTCATGCTCTCGGGCGGCGAGGCCCTCGAGGACTACGCGGCCGGGCGCGCCCGGCGCGAGCTCTCCGCGCTGCTGGAACGCGCCCCGCAGGTGGGTCACCGCCTTCTCCCGGACGGCACGGTCGACGACGTCCCGGTCACCGAGCTCGTCGTGGGGGAGGAGGTGCTCGTCAAGCCGCACGAGCTCGTCCCGGTCGACTCCGTCCTCCTCGACGACGACGCCACCTTCGACGAGTCCTCGCTCACCGGCGAGTCCCTCCCCGTCGACCGCCGTCGCGGCGACGACCTGCTCTCCGGATCGGTCAACGGCGGCGAGGCCGTGCGCGTGCGCGTCAGCGCCGCCGCCGCGGACTCGCAGTACCAGCGCATCGTCGAGCTGGTCCGCGAGGCGCAGGACTCCAAGGCGCCCTTCGTGCGCCTCGCCGACCGTGTCGCGGTCCCGTTCACCGCCGTGGCGTTCCTGATCGCCGGCCTGGCCTGGGCCCTCTCAGGGGAGGCGACGCGTTTCGCCGAGGTGCTCGTTGTCGCGACCCCGTGCCCGCTGATCATCGCCGCGCCGGTCGCCTTCATGGCCGGCATGTCCCGCTCCGCGCGCAACGGCGTGATCGTCAAGGGCGGGGGAACCCTGGAGCAGCTGTCGCGCGTGCGCACCGTGGCCTTCGACAAGACCGGCACCCTCACCTACGGCGCCCCCCGCGTGGCCCGCGTCGAGGTCGCCGACGGCCTGAGCGCCGAGGAGCTCCTCTCGCTGGCCGCCGCCGTCGAGCAGTACTCGTCCCACCCGCTGGCCGCCGCCATCGTGGCGGCCGCACGTGCCCGACGGCTGCCCGCGCAGGCCGCCTCTGAGGTCGAGGAGGTGACCGGCCACGGCGTTCGCGCGCGGGTGGGAGGGCGCGTCGTCGTCGTCGGCAAGGCGACCTTCGTCGCCGCCGAGGTGACCGGCGTGCAGGACGTCCCGCTGCCGCCGGGGCAGACCGGCGTCCACGTCGGCGTGGCGGGCCGTTACGCGGGCATGGTCGCCCTCGCCGACGAGACTCGCGCCGAGACGGCGGAGACGCTCGCGGGGCTGCACCGCGCCGGCGTGCGCACCACCATGATGCTGACCGGCGACGCCGAGCCGACCGCACGCCACATCGCGGCGGAGATCGGCATCGACGACGTCCGCGCCGGGCTGCTGCCCGAGCACAAGGTCGACGCCGTCCGGGCGGTCACCGCGCGCCCCGTGATGATGGTGGGCGACGGCGTCAACGACGCCCCGGTCCTCGCCGTCGCCGACGTCGGGGTCGCGATGGGGGCGAAGGGCTCCACGGCGGCCAGCGAGTCCGCGGACGTCGTCGTCATGCTCGACGACCTCTACCGGACCGTGAGCGCCGTGCAGATCGGCCGGCGCACCATGCGGGTGGCCTGGCAGGCCATCGGCATCGGCGTCGGGTTCTCCGTGGCCCTCATGCTGGTGGCCGCGGCCGGCCTGCTGCCGGCCATCGTCGGGGCGTGGATGCAGGAGCTGGTGGACCTGACCTGCATCCTCTGGGCGCTGCTCGCCTCGCGCCCGGGCCGGGAGGAGCGGGCGGACCACGCGCGGGTGGAGGCGGTGCGGGCCGAGCGGGCCCGGGCCGCGCGCGCGCCGGTGGGCCGGGCGTCCCTGGCGCGCCAGTAGCGTTGGCGCACGTCGGCGGCCGCCCGGTCGCCGCCGCGCCGTCCACGCACCGGTCCATGGAGGTCCCGATGCTCCCGCTCGTCCCCGCACCCGCCCACCTGCGTCTGCTGGACGCACCGGGGTTCCGTCTCGTCGCGCCGGTCCGGATGGTGGTGCCTGACGCCGCGCGACTGGACGCGTCGGCGCTCGCCGGCCTCGCGGACCTCCTCGGCGAGGCGTCCGGCGGACCCAGCCTGCTCGTCCACGGCCCGGCCGGCGAGGGGCCGGCGGTCGTGCTGGAGCTGGCCGACGGCGGAGCCTCCGGCGCGGGGGGCCGGCCCCGGCCGCTGACCTGGGAGGCCGCCGCCGAGGAGGCGTACACGCTGAGCGTCGACGCCGACCAGGTGCTCCTGCGCGCCGCCCGGCCCGTCGGCCTCTACCGGGGCGCGACCACGCTGGTCCAGCTGCTCCGCGACGCCGCCGAGCGCGCCGGCCAGGGGGAGCCGCCCGTGCTGCCGGCGCTGCACATCCAGGACGCCCCGCGCTACGCCTGGCGCGGCGTGATGATCGACGTGGTCCGCCACTTCTTCGACGTCGACGTGCTCAAGGAGGTCATCGACCTCGCCGCGATCTACAAGCTCAACGCCGTGCACCTGCACCTGACCGACGACCAGGGCTGGCGCCTCGAGCTCGCCTCCCGGCCGCTGCTGACCGAGCTGTCGGGCACCAGCCAGGTGGGCGGCGGTCAGGCCGGGTTCCTCACCCGCGCCGACTGGGAGGATCTCCTCGAGCACGCCGCCGCCCGCCGCGTCACCCTCGTGCCGGAGATCGACGTCCCGGGCCACGTCAACGCCGCCCTGCACGCCTACGGCGAGCTCACCCCGTCGGGCGAGCCCGCCCCGGTCGTCACGGGCGCGCACGTCGGGTTCTCCAAGATCACCCTCAACGAGCCGGCCACGCTGCCCTTCGTCCGCGACGTCTTCACCGAGCTCGCGGAGCTGACGCCCGGGCCGTACGTGCACGGCGGCGGGGACGAGGTCGACACGATCACCGAGCAGGACTACGCCGACTTCGTCGGTGCCCTCGGCGAGGTGGTCGCGGGCACGGGCAAGACGCTTGTGGTCTGGCAGGAGGCGGCCGCGGCGGACCTGCCCGAGGGGACCGTCGTGCAGCTGTGGGCCTCGACCCTGGACCCCTCGGGCGTGCGGGAGGCGGCCGGCCGCGGGCACGACGTCATCATGTCGCCGTCGAACCACGTCTACCTCGACATGAAGTACGTGCCGGACTTCCCCCTCGGGCTCGACTGGTCCGGGCACGTGGACGTGCGACGGTCCTGGGAGTGGGACCCCGACGTCCACGTCGACGGGATCGACCCCGCGCGGGTGCGCGGCGTCGAGGCCCCGCTGTGGACCGAGACGGTGGTCACCCGCGAGGACCTGTTCACGATGCTCCTGCCCCGGCTGGTCGCCGCCGCCGAGGTCGCCTGGACCCGGCAGGACGTCCGCGACGACGGCGGGTTCGAGGACTTCGCCCGCAGGCTGGCGGCCCAGGTGCCCGTCTGGCGGGAGCAGGGGTGGGCCTTCTACGCCTCCGACGAGGTGGAGTGGGCCGACGTGGAGGCGGACGCCGTCGATCGAGGCTGAGGACCCCCGGCGGCGACGTCCGCCCGCGCCGGCGGCCCGCGCCGGCGGCCCGCGCCGGCGGCCCGCGCCGGCGGCCCGCGCCG